>CAMVDK010000149.1 GCA_947166165.1 uncultured Porphyromonadaceae bacterium | reverse complement strand
CGCCCGTGCGAGTCGAACCCGAGCCGGGTGTCGATTGGCTTCGGCGGGGTGGGACGCAACATTGCCCACAATCTGCGTCTGCTTGGCGACGAGGTGCGCTTTGTGTCGGTGTTTGGCAGCGATGCCATCGCGCGCACGCTGCTCACCGACTGCCGCCGGCTGGGCTTGCTGGTGGAGCCGGTCATCACCGCCAGCGACGCGCGGAGCAACTACTTTGTGTGCATCAACAACGAGCATGGCGAGATGCAGGCCGGAGCGGCCGACATGGAGCTGATGTCGGCCTTGACCCCCGAGCGTCTGGAGCCGGCCATCGGGCAGCTTGACCAATGCCAGGCGGTGGTGGCCGACTGCAATGTGGGTGCCGATGTGCTGCAGCTGCTGGCGCGGCGCTGCCGGCGGCCGCTTTACGTCGACGCCACGTCGGTGGCCAAGTCGAAGCGCGTCGAGGCCGTATTCGAATGCGGTGCTTCGGTGCCGGTCACCTTGAAGGTGAACCGCAGCGAGGCGCAGGCGCTCGCAGGCATCGACGGCCCCGTCGAGGCCATGGCCGAGGCCCTGCTGGCGCGAGGCGCGGCACGCGTCTACATCACGCTCGGGGCCGAGGGCATCTACTGCCGCGACGCCCACAGCCACCACCGGCTGGCGGCCCAAGCGGTGCCGGTGGTGAACGCCACTGGCGCGGGCGACGCCTTCATGGCCGCCATGGTGCACGGCGAGTCGAGTGGCATGACGATGGCCGAGGCGGCGGCTCTGGGGCTGCGGGCGGCAGCACTGGCGCTGCAAAGCGCCACAGCGGTGAGCAAGCGAATCCGCTCGCTGTGCGCTCGATAGCACTTGCTCCAGTCGTTTCGCAATGATGAAATCAATATAAACGTAGTTTTTCGATGAACAAATATCTTGACATTTCTCCCGAAGTGAAAGCGGCGCTCGACGACGGAAAACCCGTGGTGGCGCTGGAGTCGACCATCATTTCGCACGGCATGCCCTATCCGCAGAACGTGCACACCGCGCTGGCTGTGGAGCAGACCATCCGCGACCACGGCGCTGTGCCGGCCACCATCGCCGTGATAGGCGGGCGCCTCAAGGCGGGCTGCACGCCCGAAGAGATCGAGCACCTGGGCCGCACCGGGCAGGCGGTGACCAAAGCCTCGCGGCGCGACCTGCCGGTGCTGGTGGCGCGAGGCCAGGACGGAGCCACCACGGTGACCACCACGATGATCATTGCCGCCATGGCGGGCATCAAGGTGTTTGCCACCGGGGGCATCGGCGGCGTGCATCGCGGCGCCGAAACCACGATGGACATCTCGGCCGACCTTGAGGAACTGGCCCAGACACCGGTGATGGTGGTTTGCGCCGGCGCCAAGTCGATTCTCGACCTGGGGCTCACGCTGGAGTATCTGGAAACCAAAGGTGTGCCGGTGATTGGCTATGGCACCGACGAGCTGCCGGCCTTCTACACGCGCCGCAGCGGATTCAAGGTGGACTACCGCATCGACACGCCGCAGGAGCTGGCGTCGGCCTTCGCTGCCAAGCTCGCCATGGGGCTCAAGGGCGGCATGCTGGTCACCAATCCCATTCCGGAGCAGTATTCGCTCGACCCCGACTACATCAACGCGGCCATCGACCGCGCCGTGGCGCGCAGCGTGGAGCTGGGCATCAAAGGCAAGGAGACCACCCCCTTCCTGCTGGCCGAAATCAAGAACATCACCGGCGGACTCAGCCTGGAGGCCAACATCCAGCTCGTGCTCAACAACGCCCGTCTGGCAGCACAGACGGCCGCCTGCCTGGCCCAGGAGTAGAGGCAGACAGTGGCTAAGGGACTCTGTCTGAATCGGCTGACAAATGTTAAAATTTGTACAAACAACGGCCGAATAGATAAAAAAGTGTATCTTTGCAAAACAAAACCACGAGCCCTGCAGAGGATGAAAAAGGGTTCTACCCTCTATGCTGCTCAGAAAACCGAATTTCCGAACCCTAGATAAGTGTACCATAGTGCTGCTGCGCGATGCCTCGAGGCAGCCTGGATGCAAATTTCTGACAATGAAGAAAACCGATAGCCGAATTCTGCTCGCCTTGCTACTGGTGCTGCTGGCCTTGAATGCCGGGGCGCAGACCACCGATACTGATTTTTACCCGCCCGAGCAATACGTGTCGGGCACGCTGCCAGTGCTTTATATCACCACCGAGGACAGTGTCCCTATCACGTCGAAAACCGAATATGTGCGCGCCGCATGGCGGCTCGACGCCATGGGGGTGGAAGGAGTCGACGACATCGGCACCGTCGATGAGCAATATGGCATGTGGATCAGAGGTCGCGGCAACACATCGTGGGCTCGGGCGAAAAAGCCTTACCGCATCAAGCTCGACGACGAGGTGCCGCTGCTGGGCATGAAGCCCAACCGCCACTTTGTGCTGCTCACCGAATGGCGCGACGGATGGGGACGCATCGCCTGGGAGATGGGATTCACCGTGAACCGCTTGATGGGCATGCCCTGGACTCCCGACCATCAACCTGTGGAACTGGTGCTCAACGGCAGCTACATGGGCCTCTATTTCCTGGCCGAGAAGATAAGGGTGGACAAAGACCGGATCAACATCACCGACCAGAAAGGAAAACTCTACGACCCCGCTCTGGTGACCGGTGGCTGGCTATGCGAAATCGACAACTACGTCAGCAGCCCGCGCGTCCTGCTCACCGACCGCACCACCCATGTGCCCTTGCGCACCACCATCCATTCGCCCGAAGAGGTGTCGTCGGTGCAGTATAACTATATATCCCAACTGGTCGACGCTGTCGACAAGGCCATCTATTGCCCCGACAAGACCTCCACCGACTGGGAACGCTACATCGACCTCGACCGCATCGCCCGCTACTATGTGGCCTGCGAGATCATATACCAGATTGAGTGCTTCAGCGGCAGTTGCTTCTGGAGCAAGGAGCGTGGCGACAGCGCCAAAATCATGTTCGGCCCGATGTGGGACTTCGACACGTCGAACCTCAGGTGGACCGTGCAGAAGTTCTGCTACGAGCAGCAGGAGAACGACGAGGTGATGAACCGCAACCACTGGATTGCCGAGATAGCCAAATATCCCCGCTTCCAGCAGCGCGTGCGCGAGTTGTGGGCGGAGTGGAACCAATCGGGTGCCCCGCAGCAGCTCAGGCCGCATGCCGCTGAATGGCTGCAGCGCATCGAAGCGGCACACTACAAAGACGTGGACCGGTGGTATGAATACATGAAGAACTACGTCAACGTGCACGAGCGCTTCGAATCCTATTTCCGCTACTTCGACAAGCACCAGGCCTGGCTGGCCGAGCAGTGGGCGAAGCCTGTGGAGGTGATTGGCGACTTGGACAGCAACTGGGTGGTCGACGACCGCGATGTGGCCTTGATGACACGCCACCTGCTCGCACAGGAGTTCGATGCGCTGCCAGCCACGGCCAACACCTACGACGACGAGGTGATTGACCTGAGCGATCTGGTGGGGGTGGTGCGGCAGGTGTACCGCCGCGAGCACCCGGGAGTGGCGCTGCATAGTCCCATCACGCTGCCCTACGGACAGAGCGACAAGGACGTGGACCCCAACGTGGGTCTTGCCTTGTGCTTCCCCGATGGCGCCGACACTCTGCGTCTGGTGGGCGGCGACCAGCGCGTGGTGCCCATCGCCATTGCCGGAGCACCGTCGACTTCCAGCGCCTTCCAGTTCGACCTGTCGACCACCGGACTGCATGTTGCCGACATTTCGCTGGCCGAGCCGCTGGCCGACACTCACAGGCTGCACACAGTCAATCTGGCCGACACCGCCCTGCGCGTCGTGGTGCTCAGCGACAGCCTGGCGCATTTCGATGCCAGCGGACGTGTGCCGGCACTGGTGCTCACACTGAGCTACGACAACAAAACCGGCGGCTCCTACAGCCAAGCGGCATTGCGCTTCAGCGGCGTGAGAGTGGTGGAGAGCGACATGTTTCCGCACTACGCCGCCGATTGCGATTTGCCTTTCACCTGGCGGCGCGTCAATCTGGCTGGCGACATCGATGCCAACGGCGTTATCGACATCGACGACCTGAACGCAGCGCTCAACGTCATGCTCCACAAAGCGAAGGTGGACGATTTCCCCTATGCCGACACCAACCGTAGCGGCCAGGTGGACATCGACGATGTGAACGTGGTCATCAACGGCATCTTGCGCAAGACGTCGATTGTCGACTATGCTGTGGGCGACGTGCACTTCAAGATGGTGAGAATGAAGGGCGGAATCTTCACAATGGGCGCCACTCCCGAGCAGGAAGAATATGCCACCGACAACGAGCAGCCGCCGCACCGCGTCACCGTGTCGGACTTCGCCATAGGCCAGACCGAGGTCACCCAGGCACTGTGGCTGGCCGTGATGGGCTCCAACCCCAGCCAGTTCACCGACGATTTGCTCCGTCCGGTCGACAACGTGAGCTGGAACGATTGTCAAGAGTTCATCGCCCGCCTCAACGAGCTGACCGGGAGGCGCTTCCGCTTGCCCACCGAGGCCGAATGGGAATTCGCCGCCCGTGGTGGCAACAGCAGCCAGGGCTTCCGCTATGCCGGCAGCAATACGCCGAGCGAGGTGGCCTGGTACAACACCAACTCACCCCGCCCAGTGGCACAGAAAAAGCCCAACGAACTGGGACTCTACGACATGAGCGGTAACGTCTCCGAGTGGTGTCAAGACAGGTATGCCCACTACAGCGGCCCCGAGGAGCAGGTCGACCCCACGGGCCCCGACACGGGCGACCGCCGCGTGTTCCGAGGTGGATGCTGGTTCAACCTCAAGAATGTGTGCCGTGTGTCCTATCGCGGAAAGTTGGAACCCAATACACGGTCGAAATACTATGGCCTGCGTCTGGCCATGTGACGAGGGCACAGTACCAAGGATAAAAGGGTGAGCCGCCGTGCGATGGATAGTCGCACGGCGGCTCGCAGCTTGTTGGACTCACCGCTTGCTGGCGCTCACACGCTGAAGATGGCTCCGGGCAGCTGGCGCAGGTTGTAGGTCGAGGCCATCGACTGGCCGTAGGCCCCCGCCGAGCGGATGGCGATGAGGTCGCCGCGCTGCGTGGGCGGCAGCAGGCAGTTGTGGGCAAACACATCGCTCGACTCGCACACCGGGCCCACCACGTCGTAGGGCTGCTGCTCGTGGCCGCCAGAGGTGAGGTTCTGGATGAGGTGGTGCGCCTCGTAGAGTGCCGGGCGGATGAGGTCGGTCATGCCGGCGTCGAGAATGGCGAAGCGCTTGTCGCGGCTCTCTTTCACGTAGGTCACACGGCTGATGAGGGTGCCGCATTGCCCCACCACGGCGCGCCCGAGCTCGAAGTGCAGCTCCTGGCCGGGGCGCAGGTGCAGGCGCTCGAAGGTGGTGAAGTATTGTTCGAACTGGGGCATCTGGTGCTCCACGGGCTGGTTGTAGTCGATGCCCAGCCCGCCACCCACGTTGACGAGCTCGGTGGCGATGCCCTGGCGTTGCAACTCGTCGAGCAGGCTGTTGATGGTGTCGCAGAGCATGACGTAGGGCTCCATGTCGGTGATTTGCGAGCCGATGTGGAAATGCAGTCCGCGCAGGTGCACGTGGGGCAGGGTGGCGGCATGGCGGGCCACCTGTGGCACGTCCTCGAGGGCGATGCCGAATTTGCTCTGCGCCGTGCCGGTGGTGATGTAGCGGTGGGTGTGGGCGTCGATGTCGGGATTCACGCGTATGGCCACCGGGGCCGTGCAGCCCATTTTGCCCGCCATCTGGCTGATCACTTCGAGTTCCGGCACCGACTCAATGTTGAAGCAGCCCACTCCGCGCTCGAGTGCGGTGTGGATTTCCTGGTCGGTCTTCCCCACGCCGGAGTAGGCCATCATGGCCGGGTCGAAACCGGCGTCGAGGGCGGCTTCGATTTCGCCGCCGCTCACCAGGTCGGCCCCGAACCCGTGGCGGGCAATCTCGCCCAGGATGCGCGGGTGGTTGTTGGCCTTGATGGCATAGTGCACCACCGTGCGCCAGGGCAGCTGAGCGGCGTTCCATTTGATTTCGTTGAGCGTGGTGCGCAGCATGTCCATGTCGTAGTAGTAGAATGGCGTGCGCTCGCGTTGCAGGATGTCGACGGGCAGACCCGGTTCAAAATGTCTATTTCCCATTGGTCGCTATGTGCTAAAGTTGAAAAAACGATGCAAAAGTATAATAAACAAATGGAAAATCAAAGTTCGGATACATTTTTTTAGAATTATAAAGACTTGCGCCGCGTTTTTAAACTGTCAAAGATTTGTTTGTTTATGAAAAGAATTGTAACTTTGCGGTCGAAAACCGAGAGATGCTGCCGCGATGCCGTGGTGCAGTGCGGGGTGGCCTGTTGGGCCGGGCATGTGCTACGCGCGAAGCGTCTCACTTTGAAAACATTTCATTAAACTTATCATCACCTATGACCAACTATTTTGACCTTCATGACCGAGTTGCCATTGTGACCGGATGCTCCACAGGCCTGGGCGTGCAGATGGCACGCGCGCTTGCCAGCCAGGGTTGCAAGATTGTTCCCATTGCCCGCCGCTTGGAGATGCTGCAAGAGGTGGCAGCCGCCATCACCGCCGAGTTTGGCGTGGAGACTCTGCCGCTGCGCTGCGACATAACCGACACCGCCACGGTCGACGCCATGGTCGACCAGGTGCTCAGCCGCTTTGGCCGCATCGACATTCTGATCAACAACGCCGGCACCGGGGCCGTGGCTCCTGCCGAGGACATCACCGACGACCAGTTTGCCAACGAGATGAACATCGACCTCTTCGGCTCGTTCCGCGTGGCGCGTGCCGTGGCGAAGAAGGCGATGATTCCCGCCGGATATGGCCGGATCATCAACATCGCCTCGATGTATGGCCTGGTGGGCAACAAGATTGCCCCGTGTTCGCCCTATCATGCCGCCAAGGGTGGCGTGGTGAACCTGTCGCGCGGCCTGGCCGCCGAGTGGGGAAAATACGGCATCACGGTCAACACCATCTGCCCGGGTTATTTCTTCACTCCGCTCACCAAGGAGACGCTCGACAGCCAGTGGTTCAAGGACTACGCCAAGGGCGCCATCCCCATGGAGCGCTACGGCGTGGAGGGCGAGCTCGACACGGCAGCCATCTTCTTGGCCTCGCCGGCTTCGAGCTATGTGACCGGCGTGGCGCTGCCAGTTGACGGCGGCTACACCTGCATTTAAATCTAAATCAAGGAGGGTTATCCTCCAATCATTTCCAGAAACTGGGTTTCGTCGATGATGGCGATGCCCAGTTTCTTGGCTTTCTCGAGTTTGGCCGGGCCCATGTTCTCGCCGGCGAGAACGTAGGTGGTGGCCTTGCTGATTGAGCTCACGTTCTTGCCGCCGTTCTGCTCGATGAGGGCTTTGTACTCTTCGCGCGAGTGGCGGGCAAAGGTTCCGCTGATCACAATTTTTGCTCCTTGCAGCTTGTCGCTCCGGTTGGCGATTTCGTCGTCGCTCAGCGACATCTGCAACCCGGCGGCGCGCAGGCGCTCCACCATGTCGCGGTTGCGGGTATCGGCAAAGAAGTCGACGATGGCCTGGGCGATTTTCGGCCCGATTTCGGGGATGGCGGCCAGCTCGTCGGCTGGCATGGCCATCAGGCGGTCGATGCTGTGCACGTTGCGTGCGAGCACCTTGCC
>CAMVDK010000148.1 GCA_947166165.1 uncultured Porphyromonadaceae bacterium | reverse complement strand
AACCTGCCCCCGGGGCGGAGCGTGAAGAAGGGCAGGTAGAAGTCGCAGCCGAGCCCCACGGTGAGCATGGCGTCGAAATTCTTGACGCGCAGCTGGTCGCTGCGGTCCTTGCTCACGTCGAACACGGGCATGATGCCCCCGGTGAAGTAGGGCCTCATGTTGTGATAGCGGCGGGCCGAGAATTTGAGGTCGAGCGGCAGCACCACATAGGTGGCCTTCATGTTCTGCGACTGCAGGTAGTGCGACCTCTCGGCGGCTTCGGGGTCGCCGAAGGCGTTGCGGAATTTGATGACCTTGTTGCCAAAAAACAGGCCCGGCGACAGGCGCAGGTTGAAGTGCGTGCCCAGCCGCCAGTCGGCCAGCACGTTGACGCAGAAGCCGGGCGAGTGGCTGGGCACGTCGGCCCACCACTGCTCACCGTCGTCGGTGATGTGGCCGTTGTTGGCGATGTTGAGATCCTGGAAGTTGACGCCGACCGAGAAGCCGAAATGCAGCCGCTTCATGTCGGCATACTGGCGGTTGAGGATCTTGTCGTTGTCCTGCGCCAGCGCTGTGAGGCAGCCGAGCACCGCCACAGCCAATAGAACCGCACTATGTAGGGTCAAGAATTTACGCATTGCAAAAAGAATAACGCATGAAAGCCGGCATTATTGCCACCGGCTGTTTCTTTTTTGTGGCCTGCCGGCTATGGCAAGGGCGGCGCGGTGCCGGGCCGATGGCCGTGCATGCGCCGCCCTTTGTGGGGGGGTGTGGTGCGGTCGGTGTCGCGCTCAGAAGGCAATCACCGGACGCACGCGGTTGGTCGAGAACGCGTAGGTCTTGAAATAGGGGGCTATTTCAACCACCAGCTGGTCCTGGTCGAAGAAGATGGCGTAGGCCTGCTCGCTGCTGCTCTCCGACGAGCACCAGTACCAGAGGTAGTCGCCCGAGGGCACGCTGATGGGGGTGTAGTTGCCGCTGCCGGCAATGCTCATGTGCTCGTTGATGAGGTTGAGCGTGTTCGACACCACCTGCGGCGTGTTCCAGTATCCCTCGGTGTTGCCCACCACGTTGGGCATGTCGTCGATGCCGCCCAGGTTGACGCAGATGTCGTGCCACTGTCCGGAGCTGGGCAGATACCATCCGCTGCTGCGCGCGGGGGCAGGAGCGGTGTAGGCGCAGGCGGCCGCGGCGGCGGGGTGACGGCTGGCGTTCTGCATGAGCGTGGCGGTGTGGGTGTAGCCGTCCTGGTCGGAGAGGAAGCCCTTTTCGACGGCCGAGGTGTAGTCGCCTCCGGCCTGGTGCTCGGCGGCGGTGGTGGCCCATGCAATCTGGGCGGCGGCGTCGTTGAGCGCCAGGGCGTAGCCCATGGTCCAGCCGTTGGCTTGGTCGGCCTCGCTGGTGCTGACGGCGAAGATGATGCCGATGGGGTTGCGGCCTTTCACCAAGCGGCGGCTCCACGAGCCGTCGGCATAGAGGATGTAGCCCACCTTGGGCTTCTCGGCGTCGGTGGCCTCGACGGTGCTGGCCCGCAGGCTCGACGTGCCGCAGGGAATCCCGTAGAAGTCGTAGACAAGCGCCATCACGATGTAGTCGGTCAGAGGCTGCAGTCCGCCAAGCTCGATGGTCTTGGGGTCGGTCTCGGTGGCCGAGACGTGCTGCAGGATGTAGGCGGCGGTGTCGGTGATGGCTTCGCTGGCAGGAGCCACGGCGAGCACATAGGAGCCGCAGTTCTCGGAGGGCAGGGCGTCGACGGTGAGCGAATAGCCGGCGGCCTTGTTGAGCGTGAGGTTGACGCTGGCGCCGAAGCCTTCGGCAAACTCTACGCGGTCGATGCGGCTCACGTCGTAGGTGCGCGTGGTGCCGTCGGTCAGGGTGATGGTCATGCGTTTGCGCTCGAGCGCGTTCTGCGCCAGCGCACTGCCGGCCACCACGGCCAGCAGGGTGAATATGCTGATGATTCGATTCATTGTGCTGTGTATATTAAAGGTTATCCTTGATTCTCAGAAGGCAATCATGGGCCGGATGGCAAACTGGCTGTTCTTGTAGTAGGTCTGCAGGCTCAGGAAGTAGCTGGCGCTGGCATAGAGGTAGTAGGCGCTGGCCACGCTGCGCTCGCTCGAGGTCCAGTAGTAGGTCTGGTTGAGCGCGTCGTAGTTCCCGCTGCCGGCGGTGGCCAGCCGGGTGTTGAAGGCGGCGATGGCTTGTGCTGAGGCTTCCTGGCTCCAGGTGGGGATGCCGTTGGCATCGCGCTCGAGCGTGCTGTCGTCGAGGCTGCCGAGCGCATGGAGGGCGTCGATCCACTGTCCGGTGGCCGGCAGGAACCACCCGCTGGTGCCTTGAGGTGCGTTGGCATAGTCGCGCGCCAGGGCCGCTGCGGGATGGATGCCGGCGTTGGCGAGCAGCGTGGCGGTGTGGGTGAGGCCGTCGCGGTCGTTGAGGTCGGCGTCGCCCTCGCTGCTGATGCTGGCTCCGCTCTCGTTCTCGCCGGCTTCGGTGGTCCAGGCGGCTTTGCCGGCGTCGCGCAGCGCGATGGCGTAGCCGTGGGTGTAGCCCGCTGCCTGGTCGGCAGCCGAGGTGCTGGTGGAGTAAACGATGGCCACGGGCGTCTTGTTGGGCTTGAGGTCGGTGCTCCACGAGCCGTCGGCATACAGGAAGTCGCCCACCTGTGCCGGCTGCAGCTCGCCGCGCTCGGTGGTGGTGGCGGTGAGGGTGGCCACCTCGCACGGCAGCCCGTAGGCATCGTAGGCCAGGGTGCCGATCACATATGTGGTGGAAGGCTCAAGGTCGATAAACTCCACGCCTCCGTTCACCTTGCGGTCATATTTCTTGTTCTGCTGGATGTAGGCTTCAAGGTCGTCGACGGCAGTTGCCTCGGGCCAGCAGGCCACCTGGTAGCGCTCGCAGCCCTCGGTGCGGGTGATGGTGGCACGGATCGAGGCTTCGTCGGTGTCGATGAGGGCGATGTCGGCGCGCGCTTGGGCGATGTCGCTGAAAGTGATGCTCGCCACCTGGTCGACGGCCAGCACGTCGAGGCTGCCGCTGGTGCCGTGCACGAGCATGCGGCTGCCGGGTTCGGCGGCACCGTATTGCTGTCCGGCACCGTTCTTGTCGAGGATGATGTTGATGAGTTGGTTCACATCGGTGATGTCGACCTTGCCATCGCTGTTGGCGTCCATGGCGGCCGTTTTCGGAGCCTTGTCGAGCACGGCGTTGATGATGATGTTCACGTCGGTGATGTCGACCTTTCCACTGCCGTCCACATCGCCGGTCTGCACATTGCTGGCAAAGGTGAGCCGGGCCAGGTCGGCGAAGTTGAAAAACTGGTCGCCTTCGGCCAGGCCCACGTTGAGGCCTTGCTCGCCGAAGGTGAGCTGGTCGATGCTCGCGAGCGGGAAGCGCTGTTGGGCATCGGTGGTGTGAACCACCAGATTGTTGAAGGCGGCTGCCGGCATGCCGGCCATGGCCGCAGCAGCACAAACTCCGAGGAGTCTTGTCAAGTTGTTGTTCATAAAAGTTTGTAATGGTTGATAAAGTTCTTACATGCGAATAGCTCCGCCGGACCGTCACGGCCCGCAACGGGTCTGCAAAATTAGTGATAAAAATGCATAAAGGGCAAGGCGAGGCCGAAAATTGATTTTTTTAATAGAGCGTCCCCCCGATAGCCACCATGTCGGGCTGCACTTCGCCTCGGCGTGGCCGGTTCGCGCCTCCACCGGCTTGGGGACGCTCCTCACGCCTTTGGTGCCTGTTGGCGATGCGCTTGGAGCGGGAATCGCCCGGTGCGGAGCCGGTAGATGACCCACGACATGACCAGCACCAGCGGCACCTGCGACCACACATACTGGTCGTAGGCCATGATGCCGAAGTGGCCCAGCAGCGGCGAAACGGTGTGGTTGACCACAATGGCCGCCACTCCATGGAAGAGGTAAATCTCAAGGCTCAGCGCGCCCAGCCACTGTAGCGGTGGCGTGAGCAGGAAGCGGCCGATGGCCCCTTCGCGGCCGTCGAGCAGGGCGGCCGTGAGCAGGATGAGCGTGGCGGGAATCCACCAGATGAGGTAGTGGCTCCACGGCCCCACGAGGCTGGTGTAGCGGTTGACGGCTGTCACGGCCAAGCAGCAAGCGATGGCGGCCAGCTCGAGCACGGTGGCCCGGCCGCGCCCTATGGCGGCCAGGCGAGGCGCGATGGCGCGGTAGAGGCCGGCGGCAAACATGCCGAGCACGAAGTCGCCCAGACGCACCAGCGGGCAGATGTAGGTGAAGGAGCGCTCCGGCCCGCTCAGCAAGGGCAGCAGGCAGGCCAGCAGCAGCATGGCCGCGGCAAGAGGCAGCGCCTGCCAGCGCAGCCGCCAGCGCAGGTAGTGGCGCGCAAGCAGCGGGAAGCAAGCATAGCAGAACATCAGCGCCGACAAGAACCACGCCTGCCCGTTGTGGAAAAAGAAGATGCCCCGGTGCTGGTCAATCCAGGCTTGCGTGAGGGTGGTCTCGGCGATGAGTATGGGCCAGTCGATGTCCTGGTGGTCGAGCCACACTTTCAGCACCACGATGGTGAACAACGCGAGCCAATGGATAGGGTAGATGCGGCAGGCCCGTCGCCACCAGAACCGCCACCAGCTGCCCGCCTGGAGTTGCGCGAACTCGCCACCGTGCCTGACGGTGAGCAGAAAGCCGCTGGCAACGAAAAAGAAGCTCACGGCAGCCGAAATCACCTGGTCGAGCAAGTGCACCTCGCTGTGATAGAGCACAACAATCATGGCAAATATGCCCCGCCAAGCGTTGATGGTCTTGAACATGGCTCAAGTTAAATCAAAAAAATCACCCCAGCAATCAACCATGCATCGCGCATTATGAATTGTGCATTTAAATATAGGTGGTAAAGTTGCTCTTCTTGTGTCGGAGCTCACGCAGGCTGTAGTTGGCGTTGATCAGCGGACGCGCCAGTGTGAGCGGAGGCACGGTGAGCCGCAGCGGCGGAGCCTGCAGCAACTGGCAGTCGCGCCTCACGGCCCAGGTGACCGCAATCCACAGTGCGGCAAGCACGACAACGGCTGCGATGAGCACCACGGCGTTGGGCCAGGCAAGCACGGACGCGGCGATGAGCGCACCATGCGCCAGCCACATGGCCCAGCTCATGGCGGCATGCTCGATGAACGCGCGGCGCGGCACACGACGGGTGGTGAAGTCGCGGCGGGTGCGCAGCAGCCGGTGGGCACGGAAGATGTTCTCGTAATACACGCTCAGCTGGCTCTCGGGGGCCAGTTCAACGCGGGTGTTGTCGGGGCGGGCAATCTGGCAGAGAAACACGTCGTCCTCGCCCCAGCTCAGGTTCATGGTCTTGGCAAACCCGCCCACGTCGAAGAACAGGTGCTTGCGGTAGGCTAGGTTGTCGCTCACCCCCCGGAAGGGACGTTTGGCGATGGCACTGTCGAGCCATTGCACGGCCGTGGCCACGGTGTCGAGAATGCGCCACCGCCGCGCCCAGCGCTTGTCGCGGTGGTAGCGGTAGTGCGAATAGCCGAGCACGACGTCGGTGTCGGGTGTGAAGTTGCGCATCATCGTGCGCAGCCATTGGTCGCTGGCAGGGCGGCAGTTGGCGTTGGTGGTGAGCACAATGTCGTGGTGCGAGGCCTTGATGCCAATCATCAGCGCGAGCTTCTTGCGCGAGAGCGAGCGGGTGCCGTGGGGCGTGAAAGTGATGTGCAGAGTGGGGGGCTGTGCCTTCATCTCGCTGAGCATGTCGCTCGTGGCCTCGGCGGCACCGTCGGCAATCACGATGACCTCATATTCGGGATAGTCCTGATGCAGCACCAGGGGCATGAACCGCACGAGCTGGTCGGTCTCGTTGCAGGCATCCACAATCACAGAAACCGGCGGCAGCTCGTCTACGTAGTCGCGCTGAATCTCGTCGGTGCCGACGAATCGCTGTAGACGGCGCGTCTTCGACCAGTGCCAGATAGCATAGACGGCGGCCAGCAAAAAGCCGCCTCCAAGCAGTGCCCACACCAGGGGCGATAGATTGAGCGTGAAAATCATGCGCAAAGTTACAACTTTTTTTGCAAACAGACCATCTTTCGACTGCAACGACATGGATTTTTAGACTGTAAGACCATGAAAGTTTTAAGACATAAGGCGTCACTAGCAAAACCTTGTGTCAGTGCCCCTGCCACCCACGCCAGAAGTACCAAACAATCAAGGACAACTGATCACAATCAAAGACAATGACTCTCAAACAAATGAATTCAACAGAAAGCAGTTGCCGCTAATTGCCATCTATTGTCTTAATTGTCCACTATTGTCTTTAATTGTCCTTAATTGTCCTCTGTTGTCTTTAATTGTCTGAAAATTACGTATTGTCTGAAAATTACGAATTGTCTGAACCTAGCGAATCGTCGTGAAATGGCGCTTTTCTCCAGTCCTATCCCTTCAGCAGCAGGCAGGCGTCGCCGTAGCTCAGGAAGCGGTAGCCGCTGGTGAGGGCGTGGTCGTAGGCCTGGCGCCAGCGGTCGTCGCCCATGAAGGCCGACACAAGCAGCAGCAGGGTGGACTGAGGCTGGTGGAAGTTAGTGATCATGCCGTCCACGATGCGGTACTCGAAGCCCGGGGCAATCATCAATTGCGTGGAGCCGACAAATTCGTCGAGCCCATGGCGGTCGAGGTAGGCCACGATGTTGCGCAGCGCGCGCTCCACCGTGATGGCACACGGCGTGGTGTAGGGCATCCACTGGCGCACGGTGAGGTCGGCGGCCTCGGGGTCGGCCTCGAGCAGCTGGCCCACATAGTAGAGGCTCTCGAGCGTGCGCACCGACGTGGTGCCCACCGCCACCACAGGCCGCTCGTGCCGCGACAGCTCCTCGATCAGGCTGCGAGGCACCTGCACAAACTCATAGTGCATCGGGTGGTCGCCTATCTGCTCGCTCTTCACTGGCTGGAAAGTGCCCGCGCCCACATGCAGCGTGAGTTCGCGGCGCGCTATGCCGCGAGCGTCGCACTCGGCCAGCACGGCGTCAGTGAAGTGCAGCCCCGCCGTGGGGGCCGCCACACTGCCGTCGATGTGGCTGTACACGGTCTGATAGTCGGTGCGGTCGCTCGCCTCGGTGCCGCGGTTCAGGTAGGGCGGAATGGGTATCTCGCCCACCGCCTCGAGCACACTGGCGAAGGTGACCCCCTCGCCCGTCCACTCAAAGGTGACGGCCCAGGCGTTGCCCAGGCGCTCGCCGCGCGTGGCGGTGAGCACGATGCGCTGCCCGTCGGCGGTGGTGAGCGCCTGCTCCAGGGTGCCGGTCTTCCAGCGCTTGCTGTTGCCCACCAGGCACTGCCAGGTGCAGCGGCCGGTGGTCTGGAACACCAGCGCGTAGTCGCGGGGCGCGAGCGGCTCGAGGCAGAATACCTCAATGGCCGACCCCGTGGCCTTGCGGAACCGCAGCCGGGCGTTGATTACGCGCGTGTTGTTGTAGACGAGCATCGCACCCTGGGGCAGCAGCCCAGGCACGTCGCTGAAGTGGCGGTCGGCTATCGTGCCGTCGCGCCAGCACAGCAGTTTGCAACGCTCGCGCTCGGCAAGCGGGTGCTTGGCGATGCGCTCGTCGGGCAGCGGATAGTTATAGTCGCTGATGCGCAGGCCGCGCACTTGGTCGAGGGTAGTCATCATCGTAGAAAACCTTAAATCCGCACCACTTTAGATTAACGAACTTTATAACATCCTGAGGAACAAA
>CAMVDK010000147.1 GCA_947166165.1 uncultured Porphyromonadaceae bacterium | reverse complement strand
TGAGAGTTGGAACAAGTGCTCTAAAAAGCAAACATCGGAACCACCTTGCGGATTTAAGGATAGTCTAAAATTCATCATGCCAAAACGGCTGGTTTGTGTTCACTGGGGCAGGAAGGTGGCAAATGCTGTGCCTAGGCCGAGGTCGTGGCCGTCGAACAGCTCGAGGTTGAAGGCGTGGTCGTCGCCCTCGAAGGGGGTCACCAGTGCCGACAACTGCCGCCCCTGCGCGTCGCAGAGCCAAAGGCCCATGCCCTCGACGCCGGTGTCGAGGTGGAAGGCGCGGTACTGGCCCAATTCGCCGTTGACGGCCACCTCACCGTTGAGGTAGAAGCGCAGCGTGACCGTGCGTCCGCCGCCCATGTCGGCGCGATAGTCGCGGCCGGGCTCAATGAGCCAGGTGACGACGTCCATGGTCATCGGCTCCACCTCGGGCATGGGGCAGCGCAGTTCGCCGGTCGTCGGGTTGATGGTCGGAATCCAGGTGAGCGTCTGCCCCTGGTTGTCGACGGCATTGATTTTCACCTGTCCGGGGTCGAAGGCGGTCATGCGCAGCACGATGGGCACGGCCTGCTCGGTGCGCAGCAGCACGGCGCCGTCGCTCTCACTGCGTGTGCCCATAAACATGTCGAAGTCATACTCGTTGATGGCCAGCGACATGTGCTCGGTGATGGGCCGCAACAGCCACAGGCTTCCGCTGCCGGTGTCGACGGACACTTCGTCGATGCCGGCCAAATCGGGATAGATGTCGAGCAGCAGGGGGTAGAACGTGCTGGCACGCATCTCGCCGATGCTGGCATAGTTGCCCAGCCAGGCCGCGCCCAGGAGCGGGCAGAGCCCCGTCTCGTCGTCGCACACGGGGTCGATGGGTCCGGGCATCATGATTTTGGGCAGTCGCACCGTCACGTCGCCCGCCTGGGCGAGGAGTGCGGCAACAAGGAGCAGGAGTGTGAAAAGGCGTTTCATGTTCGTGATGGCTTTGGTTCTAAATGGCAAAATTACATGGAATTTTCCATATTTCCAAAAATAGTGCTAATTTTGCGTGGCGAATGAGCCGCAACATCAGAAAGGAATGGAAATACTTACTCAATACAACCTTATTGGGCTGGCCATTGGCGTGGGGACGTTTCTGGCCATCGGCGTGTTCCACCCCATCGTGATCAAGGCCGAGTACCACCTGGGCACTCGCTGCTGGTGGCTGTTTCTGCTGGCCGGCCTGGCCTTCATGGCGCTGAGCGTGGTGGTGCGCAACGTGGTGGCGTCGTCGCTGCTGGGCGTGACGGCGTTCTCGTGCCTGTGGAGCATCCTGGAGCTGTTTCAGCAGCAGGAGCGCGTGCGCAAGGGTTGGTTCCCGCGCAACCCGCGCCGCCGCTACCCCTGGGACGGCAGCGACGGCCAGCGCGCCGCCACCGACGCCAAGCCGAGCCAGGGCGGGCAATAAATGCGGGTGGCCTGCGTTTTATTAATTGTTATGAATCGAACACTGCTACACATCATAGTGGCCGCGCTGCTGGGGGCCCTCGCGCTTGGTGCCATCGGCTGCAAGGGTGCCAAGCTTACCGATGCCGACGAGGCCTACGACCGTGGCGAATACAACGACGCGGCGGTGATCTACCGCAAGGTGTACAACAAGCTCACCAAGCGCGAAGACCGCTGGCTGCGCGGCGAGGTGGCCTACATGATGGGGCTGTGCTACCGCAAACTGGGGCAGAGCTCCAGGGCCAGCGCGGCGTTTCAGAACGCCATCCGCTACGAGTATGAGGACTCGATGGCGCTCTTCTATCTGGCCGAGGCGCAGCAGCACGAGGGGCGCTATGCCGAAGCCATCGAAAACTACAACGCCTTCCTCGAGTATGTGCCCGACCACTACCAGTCGCAAATCGGCATCCGCGGCTGCCAGCTGGCCCCGGAGTGGAAGCGCGAAGGCTCGCGCTACATCGTGAAGCAGGCCAAGCTGTTCAACTCGCGGCGGGCCGACTTCGCGCCGATGTTTCTGGGTGCCGAGGCCGACCAGCTTTACTTCACCAGCAGCCGCGAGCAGGCCACGGGCGACGCCAGGAGCGAAATCACGGGCACGAAGAAGAGCGACGTGTTCTTCAGCAAAATCGACGACAAGGGCAAGTGGAGCCGCCCGGCCCCGGTGGAGGGCGAGCTCAACACCGAGTGGGACGAGGGGATGACCGCCTTCACGCCCGACGGCACCACCATGTATCTGGCCAAGGCCATCCGCAAGAACGCCCCCAGCAGCATCGACATCTACACCAGCAGCCGCAGCGAGGCCAAGTGGAGCGCGGCGCAGAAGTTTGAAATCACCGCCGACACGCTGAGCGCCTACTGCGACCCGGCCGTGAGCGCCGACGGCGCGTGGCTCTACTTCTCGAGCGACATGCCCGGCGGGCAGGGCGGCAAGGACCTGTGGCGCATCAACATCAAGGACAAGCACGGCACCCTTCAGAACCTGGGCGAGCAAATCAACACCCCGGGCGACGAGCGCTTCCCCTATTGCCGCACCGACAGCATCCTCTACTTTGCCAGCGACGGCCATCCGGGCATGGGCGGGCTCGACCTCTACAAGGCCGTGCTGCAGCCCAGCGGAAAGTGGTATATCGAGAACATGGGCTCGCCCATGAACTCGCCCTTCGACGACTTCGGCATCACCTACGGCAAGGGCGAGAGCGGCTACTTTTCGAGCAACCGCGGCGACGCGCGCGGCTACGACCACATCTTCTCGTTCGAGAAGCCCGAGCTCAAGGTGTGGATCAGCGGCTTTGTGCTCGACAAGGACGACGAGCCGGTGCCCAACGCCATCATCCGCATCGTGGGCGACGACGGCAGCAACCAGAAGTCGGTGGCCAAGCCCGACGGCTCGTTCCGCTTCGACCTTCAGCGCGGGGTGAGCTACGTGATGCTCGCCGGCGCCGACGGCTATCTGAACAGCAAGCAGGAGTTTGAGAGCGACATCGAGGAGGCCGACGCCGAATACAACGTCGACTTCATCCTGGCCGCCATGAACAAGCCTCAGGTGATTGAGAACATCTTCTACGACTACGACAAGGCCTCGCTGCGCGACGAGTCGAAGCAGGCGCTCGACGAGATGGTGCAGGTGATGAAGGACAACCCGCACATCATCATCGAGATGGCCGCCCACACCGACCGCATAGGCAGCGACCGCTACAACAACGCGCTCAGCGAGCGTCGCGCCCAGAGCGTGGTGGACTACCTGATCAAGAACGGCATAGCCCGCGACCGCCTCAAGCCGCAGGGCTACGGCAAGTCGCGCCCCAAGACCGTCACCAAGCGCATCGAGAAGCTCTACCCGCAGTTCCACGAGGGCGACGTGCTCAACGAGGAGTTTATCGACAAGCTCAGCGACGAGGACAAGGCCGCCGCCGACCAGGTGAACCGCCGCACCGAGTTCCAGGTGATCAGCACCAGCTATGACATGTACTAGAGACGCTAGTTGAACTAGAGAAACTAGTTGAACTAGTTGAACTAGAGAAACTAGTTGAAACTAGAAAAAACTAGTTGAACTAGAAAAACCAGAGAAAAAGCTCCTCCGCCATGCCTCCGCAAGAGCCTTCCACCCCCAATGCTGTGCTGGGCCGCAGCGATGAGCGCGTGCGCGCCTTTGCCCTGGCGGTGATGGAGCAGCTGCCGTTCGACCCCACCGAGGAGCAACTGCTGCTCATCGTGGCGCTGGCCCACTTTGTGCTCCACTCGCCCGAGCGCGGCGTGTTTCTGCTCACGGGCTACGCCGGCACGGGCAAGACCTCCGTGGTGGGCGCACTGGTCAGAGCCATGCAGGCCATGCAGCGCCACTGCGTGCTCATGGCCCCCACGGGACGGGCGGCCCACATCCTGGCCGACTACAGCCACCACCCGGCCTTCACCATCCACCGCAAAATCTACCGGCAGCACAGCTATGGCTCCGACGCCTTCATGCTGGCCGAGAACCGCTTGCAGCACACGCTGCTGGTGGTCGACGAGGCGTCGATGATTGCCAACGGCGCCGACGGCGGGGCGGCGGTGTTCGGCAGTGGCCGCCTGCTCGACGACCTGGTGGCCTATGCCTACAACGGGCAGGGATGCCGGCTGCTGCTCATGGGCGACCCGGCGCAGCTGCCCCCGGTGGGCAGCACCGACAGCCCGGCGCTGAGCATTGACCGGCTGCAGGGCTACGGCCTAACCGTGTACGGCATGACGCTGCGGCAAATCGCCCGGCAGGCCAGCGAGAGCGGCATCCTGCACAACGCCACCCAGCTCAGGCAAACCATGGAGGAAGGCGTGCTCACCACTCCCGAGCTCAACGTGACCGACTTTCCCGACATCCGGGCCGTGGGCGGCGAGTTCCTCATGGAGCAGCTCGACGACTGCTACAGCAGCGACGGCCTGGAGCAGACCATCGTCATCACCCGCAGCAACCGCCGCGCCACGCTCTTCAACACCGGCATACGCAACCGCATCCTCTACCGCGAGGAGGAGCTGGGCGGGGGCGACATCCTCATCGTGGCCAAGAACAACTACCTCTGGGCCGACGACTACGACGAGCTGGACTTCATCGCCAACGGCGACGTGCTCCGCGTGAGGCGGCTGCACGGCGAGGTGGAGCACGCCTACGGACTGCGGTTTGTCAACGCCACCGTGGTCCTGCCCGACCATGGCGAGCTGGAGATGGACGTGAAGGTGGTGCTCGACTGCCTGCTCAGCGACACACCGGCGCTGACGCGCGAACAGAACGAGCGGCTCTACCGCGAGGTGTGGGAAGAACTCACCGGCGACCGCCGCGAGCGCTTCAAGCAACTCAAGCTGCACCCCTACTTCAATGCCCTGCAGGTGAAGTATGCCTATGCCGTCACCTGCCACAAGGCGCAAGGCGGCCAGTGGAGCAACGTGTTCGTCGACATGGGCGGCATCGCCCCCGAAGCCACCACCACGCTCGACTACTACCGCTGGCTCTACACCGCCATGACGCGGGCGCGCAGGCAGGTGTACCTGATCAACTACCTGCCCGCCACCGAATCCTGACCCTTCGTCGGCCTCAGCGCACCATCACTTTCCAGCCCTGGTGAATGTAGCATCCGGGCTCGGCGGGACGGCTGTTGCCCAGGCATCGGCCGTCGATGCCGAACCAGCGGCCATCGGCCACCCGGCGCTGCGCTGCCACCTCGGCGATGCCGGTGATGACCGGGTCGCTCGGGAGCAGCAGCGGCATCACCACCAACTCGGCGCTCACCCCGCCTTCGGCATAAGGCTCAAAGCTGTCGGCGGCCCGCCACAGCCCTCCCGGAGTGGCCTCAGAACGCAAAGGCCTCCTCCTCGATGGTCGTCAGGCCCTCGGGCAGAACGGCCACTTCGAGGCTGGTGCAGCGGTCGAAGGCATTCTGACCGATATAGGTCACTCCCTCGTCAATCTTGACGTAGATAATGTCGTGGTTGTCCTCAAACGCCCTTGCGGCGATGCCCAGCACATCGAAGCCGTCGCCCACCTGGCCGTGGATGTGCAGCGACTGGATGGGCGTTTCCTCGTCCCAGCCGGTGGCCACGTAGCCATACTGATTGTTAGCGCTTTGCCACTCGTACACCACGCCATCCACGACCACACGGTCGGTGGCCGAGCGGGCTGCGGTGGCCAGCAATGCCATGGCGGCAATGAGTAAGATTCGTTTCATCGTTGTTCGTTTTAATTCATGTGGCACCGAGGGGCTGCGCTTATGTTTTTATTCAATTCTGATGGAAAATCCAAAGTAGTACTTGTGATTTTGATGGAAAATCCAAAGTAGTACTTGTGATTTTCAAGCTTTTTGAATCCCATATGTTGACCGCTGCCGCAGTGCTTGCCTGCTGGGGGGCGGCTGTGAAAAGACTGAGCCTGTCGGGCTGAACTGCCTGACAGGCTCAATTGATTTTTAATGGGTGTGCCTCGCGGCACCGATATGGCTCACTGTGCGAGCATGATGTTCACCACATGGTTCACGTCGTTGATGTCGACAATGCCGTCGCCGTTGGCGTCGCCGTCAACACCCGAGCCGCTGCCGGCGTTGGGGTCCATGTCCTCGAAGGCAATCAGCACCGGCGAGTTCACCACCTCCACCGTGTTGCCCAAAATGGGCACGGTGATGCTCAGCTCCAGCCTGAAGCTCATCGCCGCCGTGGCATACTGGTCGTTGAAGCGTGCGCTGAAGGCGATGGGGACGGTCTTGTCGAGCGAGTTGCCCAGATAGGGCTTGAGCCAGCTGGGGATGATGTTGTCGAGGCCCGACATAGCGAGCAGGCTGATCGACTTCGTGCCGCTGATGGTGGTGTAGCCATCGCTGAACGTCACGCCGAGCATGTCCTCAAACTCCACATCGTCGACGTTGACGGTCTGGCCCAACAGCGACATGCTGAAACCCATGCTGGCATTATATGTGCCGTTGTCGTTCTGGGTGATGTGCAGCTGACTGCCGTCACGCGTGATTTGGTTGGAAACGGTTTTCACCGTCATCGTTCCGCTGTAGTCGGTGGCCCATGTGCTCATTGCGCACAACACAGCAGCGAGCAGGAGAGTAATACGAATCTTCATAAGCAATGAATATTAAATAGTTAAACATGAATATGGTTTGTCGTCAGTGATATACAGCATCGCTTGAGCGGTAAGGCAACAATTGGCCGTATTCCGAAAGCAAACTTGCGCAATTGGTTGTCAATCCTTTCGCACAACGGCCGCAAATTTACAAACTATTATCGAACTATGCAAATAATCTTCCAATAAAATAGTCAAAAAAATGGTATCTTTATCGAATTGGGCGCATTTTGCTGTCGATTTGCCGCTGGAGGGCCATCGCATGGTCGCTTCTCGAAGTGCGTTGTTCGGGCCGTGGATGCATAAAGCCACACCTTTATAGTATGCAAGTCAACAATTTTTCGTAATTTTGACGGCTGAACCCAAAAACAACCCTCAACCGATGATAACAATGAAAACAAGAATGATTCTAGCCTTGGCTGCTGCGGCTGCCACGGCGCTCGGCTCCCACGCTGGCGAGGGCCGCCTGCTGCGCTTCCCGGCCACCAACGGTCAGGAAGTGGCCTTCAGCTATGCCGGCGACCTCTACACGGTGTCGATTCACGGAGGCACCGCTCGGAAACTGACCTCGCACAACGGCTACGAAGCCTTCGCGCGCTACTCGCCCGACGGCCGCCAGCTGGCCTTCACCGGGCAGTATGACGGCAACACCGAGGTCTACGTCATGCCCGCCGAGGGCGGCGAGCCGCGCCGTGTGACCTTTACCGCCAGCAACCCGCGCGACGACTGGGGCGACCGCATGGGGCCCAACAACATCGTGATGGCCTGGACCCCCGACGGCCAGGGCATCGTGTACCGCAACCGCGTGGGCGACAGCTTCGACGGGCAGCTGTGGACGGCCCCGCTCGACGGCTCGCTGCCTACCCAGATGCCCCTGCCCGAAGGCGGTTTCTGCTCCTACTCGCCCGACGGCACACAAATGGCCTACAACCGCGTGTTCCGCGAGTTCCGCACCTGGAAGTACTACCGCGGAGGCATGGCCGACGACATCTGGATCTACAACCCAGCCACGAAGCAGGTGCAGAACATCACCAACAACGTGGCGCAGGACATTGTGCCCATGTGGGTGGGCGACGAGATTTTCTACATCAGCGACCGCGACATGACGATGAACATCTTTGCCTACAACACGCGCACCGGCACCACCGAAAAGGTGACCCACTTCACCGACTACGACGTCAAGTTTCCCAGCTGCGGCGGCGAGGTGATTGTGTTT
>CAMVDK010000146.1 GCA_947166165.1 uncultured Porphyromonadaceae bacterium | reverse complement strand
GTTGTACCATCCGCTGGGGGTGACGATGGTGTTGCTGTCGCTCACGATAGTGGTGCGGTCGATGATGGTGGCGATGTGAGTGCGCAGGTTGTACTGCAGCAACTCGGTGTTCATCTCATACTGGTCGTTGATGAGGTGGACGTTGGTCGAGAACTCGGCTTGCTTGGTGTCGAGCTCGTAGCGGCCGTACTGCGACGAGAGCTCGGTGTTGTTGCGGTTGTCGACAATCACCCCGCGGTCGAAGTAGTAGCCGGTGTTGCTGTTGAGGTCGTAGTCGAGGCTGTCGGTGACGAGCGTGGTGGAGCGGTTCTCGAGCCTGACGTTGTGGCGCAACTCGGCCACTTGCTGGTCGCCGTAGTAGTGGAGCACATCGGCATAGACCTCAAGCGTGTCGGCCTGGGTCATGTGCACGTGGCCGAAGGCGTCGAGCGAGCTGGTCTTGTCGTAGAAGTAGGCGCTGTCGCAGAACATGAACATGTCGCCGCGGCGGAAGCGCACGTTGCCGCGCAGAATCTGGTAGTCGGTGCTCTGCTGCTCGCTGGCGGTGAGTTCGTCGGCGTTCTCGAGGAAGACCTTGTTCTTCTGGTAGCGGTTGGCACTGGGAATCTGCGGCTTGATTTTGGCCATTCTCGCGGGCTTGGCTCCGGGCTTGGCGGCCTTGGGCGGCTGCGCTGCCCAGAGGCTCACTGCGGCGTAGGCCAGGAGCGCGGCCGCGAGCATGAGTGCACGCTGACACACGCGCCGCCGGGGCCGGCGGGCGTTGCCAGAGCGGGAAGAGGGAGTGCTACCAGCTTGCGACATGGGCAGGTTACTTGCTCATCCACTGATACTTGAACTCGCAGTTACGCCAGTTGTCGTCGATGTAGACGTAGGTGGTGCGCTGCTTTTCGCGCACCCAGTTCTCGACGATTTCGGCCTTCTTGCGGTTCTCGTAGATGTTCTTGAGCACCTGGTAGTCGTCGGCCAGGTCGGCTTTGTGTCCTTCGATGCGCTTTTGCAGGCGCACGATGGCCACCTGCTCGCGGCGCGTCTTGGGATTGACCATCACAAAGGGATCGGAGATGTCGCCCACCTGCATTTTGTCGACGAGCTTGCCCACCTCGGCGGGCAGGTCGGCCATCTCGAAGCGGTTGCTGTGGCTCTGCTCGTTGAGCATCACGCCGCCATTGTTGCGCGAGTCCTTGTCCTGCGAGATGTAGAGGGCCGACTCCTCGAAGGAGTACTTTCCGGCTTGGATGTCGGCGCGCACGCTGTCGAGCCGAGCGAGGGCCACGGTGAGGTCTTTGTCGGCCACCTTGGGGCGGAGCAGGATGTGGCGGGTGTTGATGCGGTCGCCGCGCTTCTCGATGAGCTGGATGATGTGGAAGCCGTCGTCGGTCTCGACGATGTTCGACACCTTCTTGTTGTCGCTCAGGTTGAAGGCGGCGGTGGCATACTCTGGCAGGAGCATGGCGCGGCTCATGAATCCCGTCTCGCCGCCGTAGACCGCCGTGCCGGGGTCTTCGCTGTAGAGGATGGCCAGCGTGGAGAACTCACTCTCGCCGCTGGTGACGCGCTGGGCGTAGTCGCGCAGGCGGGCCTTGACCTCGTCGACCTCCTGCTGGGGGATGGCGGGATTGATGGTGATGATTTGCACCTCCACCTGCTTGGGGATGAACGGGAGCGAGTCCTGGGGCAGGGTGTTGAAGAACTTGCGAACCTCGGCGGGCGTGGCTTTCACCTTCTTGGTCAGGTTGTACTGCACCTGCTGGATGCTGTTCTGGTCGCGCACCATGTCGGACAGCTTCTCGCGCAGCACGGGCAGGGGCTTGTGGAAGTACTCCTCGACTTTCTCTTTCGAGCCCAGGTTGGCGATGAAGTAGTTGATGCGGGCGTCCACCTCGCGCGCCACCTGCGACTCCTGGATCTCGACCGTGTCGATGCGGGCCTGGTGCAAGAACAGCTTGTCGATGGCCATCTGCTCGGGGATCACGCAATAGGGGTTGCCGTCCAGGTGATGGCGCTCATACTGCAGCTGCAGGTACTGCTCCTCGATGTCGCTCTTGAAGATGGGCTCGTCGCCCACCACCCAGGCCACCTCTTCGGCCACATTGTTCTGCGCGTGCGCGGTTGCCGCGACGGCCACCAGGGCCACCAGCGCGGCGTATTTGAGTAAACGTGTCATCATAATCGATGCTGAAAATTTGAACTTGCAAATTTCAGCATTTTTCGCCACACGGCCAAGTGTTGGAGGCATAAATAATCTAAAATTCAGGAAATGCGCCGTGGCGCGCCCCGCCAGCCGCGGCAATGGCGCCTCGCGGCCACGGGAGCGAGGCGGCACAGGGCATCCGCCCAGGGCGGCAGCCCGCCAGCGGCAATTTTGCATGGATTATTAACATTTAGGGAAATTTTCACCTAATAATTTTGCCACGTTGGAAATAATACCTACTTTTGACCGCTCAAACAAGGAATGCGCTTGCAGCCCGCAAGCGGCCTTCCCAAGAGATGAAAACCGTTAACTGATTAACTATAGTTTAATAAAATTTTTGAGCTAACTTTATGGAAATCAAGAATGCGATTGCCGGCACGCTCGAGTCAGGCGATATTCTGATCCAGATTGCACCCGCCAGCGAGTCGGGCCTGCACATCGACCTCGAGAGCACCGTGGCCTACCAGTTCGGTGCGCAAATCAAGAAAGTGATCACGGAAACGCTCACCAGTCTGGGAGTGGACACAGCCGAGGTGAAAGCCACCGACAAGGGTGCCCTCGACTGCACCATCCGCGCCCGCGTGACGGCTGCCGCCGTGCGCGCCACGGGCAAGGACGTCTGGGCCGACTGAGCCTCCCCCCTCACACGGCTGCGTGAGGATCACTGAAACCATTAACCCCACCCATTAATCTTTGATTCACCGAACTATGCAACGATTAAGAAGAACGATGATGTTCGTGCCGGGCAACAACCCGGCCATGATGCAGGACGCATTCATCTACGGTCCTGACTCGATCATGCTCGACCTTGAGGACTCCGTGACGATGGCCGAGAAAGACACTGCCCGCCTGCTGGTGCACCACGCGCTGAAGACGATAGACTATGGCAACACCGAGATGGTGGTGCGCATCAACCCGCTCAACACGCCCTACGGCAAGAAGGACATCGAGGCCGTGGTGAAGGCCGGCGTGCACGTGATTCGCATGCCCAAGACCGAGACGGCTGAGGAGGTCGTGGAGGTGGAGCGCGAGATTGAGCGCGTGGAGCGCGAGCTGGGCTGCGTGGGCCGCACCCAGATCATGGCCGCCATCGAGAGCACGCTCGGCGTGGTGAACGCCTACGCCATCGCCACGGCATCGAAGCGCATGATGGGCATCGCCCTGGGCGCCGAGGACTACAGCGCCAACCTGAAGACCCAGCGCTCGCCCGAAGGCATGGAGCTGCTGCTGGCCCGCCAGACCATCGTGGTGGCCGCCCGCGCCGCCGGCATCGACGCACTCGACACCGTGTACAGCAACCTCAACGACATGGACACCTTCCGCAAGGAGGTGGAGCTCATCAAGCAGCTGGGCTTCGACGGCAAGTCGATCATCAACCCGCGCCAAATCGAGGTCGTCAACGAGGTGTTCGCCCCCAAGGAGAAAGAGATTCAGAAGTCGCTCACCATCCTGGCCGCCATCAAGGAGGCCGAGCAGCGCGGCAGCGGCGTGATTGCCGTCAACGGCAAGATGGTCGACCGCCCCGTGGTCATCAGAGCTCAACGTACCATCGACCTGGCCATCGCGTCGGGCATCATTAACAAGGAGGACATTTAATCATGAACAGCATCAAAGATAGAGCAGCCCTGATCAGCGAGGCTGCAGCCCGCATGGGCAAAGAGACCTTCAAAGGCACCGCCGACAAGAACACCATGGCCCGCACCGAGCTCACCGCCGGTGGCGCCAAGGTGACCACGCTCGAAGAGGCCATCCGCAAGGCCGGCCTGAAGGACGGCATGACCATCTCGTTCCACCACCACTTCCGCGGTGGCGACAAGGTGATCAACATGGTTGTGGCCAAGCTGGCCGAAATGGGCTTCAAGAACCTCCACCTGGCCTCCTCGAGCCTGATCGACGTCCACGAGCCGCTCATCGAGCACATCAAGGCGGGCGTGATCACCAAGATTTCCACCTCGGGCCTGCGCGGCAAGCTGGCCAACGAGATCAGCCACGGCATCATGCAGGAGCCGGTCATCTTCCGCTCGCACGGCGGACGCGGCAGCGCCATCGCCAACGGCGACCTGAAAATCGACGTCGCCTTCCTGGGCGCTTCGAGTGCCGACCCCATGGGCAACGCCTGCGGCTACAGCCGTTCGGAGAACGCCAAGTCGATATGCGGCTCGCTGGGCTATGCCCTGCCCGACGCGCAATACGCCAAGCACGTCATCATCCTCACCGACGACCTGGTGGCCTATCCCAACACGCCCTACTCCATCAGCGAGCGCAATGTGGAGAGCGTGGTGGTGGTCGACTCGGTGGGCGACTCGAGCAAGATCTCGTCGGGAGCCATCCGCGACACCAAGAACCCGCGCGACATCCTGCTGGCCAAGCAGGCCGCCAAGGTGATCATCAACAGCGGCTACTTCAAGCAGGGCTTCTCGATCCAGACCGGCTCGGGCGGTGCCTCGCTGGCCGCCGTGAAATACATCCGCCAGAGCATGATTGACCAGGGCATCACCGCCAGCTTCGCGCTGGGCGGCATCACGGCCCACATGGTGAAGATGCATGAAGAAGGCCTCATCGACCGCCTGATCGACGTGCAGTCGTTCGACAAGGTGGCCGCCGAGAGTCTGAAGAGCGACCCGATGCACCAGGAGGTGAGCGCCAACGAGTATGCCAGCTTCGACGAGGCCGGCTCGGCCACCCACAGCCTCGACATCGTGATTCTGTCGGCCCTCGAGGTGGACGTCGACTTCAACGTGAACGTGCTCGTGGGCAGCGACGGCATCATCCGTGGCGCCATCGGTGGCCACCCCGACACCGCCGGCGACTCGGCTCTCTCCATCATCGTGTGCCCGCTGCTGCGCGGCCGCATCCCCTGCGTGGTCGACGAAGTGACGACCCACATCACGCCGGGCTCGAGCGTCGACGTGGTGGTCACCGAATATGGCATCGCCGTCAACCCGCGCCGCCCCGAAATCAAGGAGCGCCTCGAGAAGGCCGGCCTGAACATCGTCGACATCCACTCGCTCAAGGACCGCGCCAAGAGCATCATCGGCGAGGCCGCTCCCCTGCCCTTCGGCGACAAGGTGGTGGGCATCGTGATGAACCGCGACGGCAGTGTGATGGACGTGATCAAGAACATCACCGAATAACAGAGATAAATAGAAGCACTTTCCGCAATGCGGCGGTCCCGCCCAAAACCGGGACTCCGCATTGCGGGTTAAAGCCGCAAAAACCGAACAATGGAGATTACGCTTGACCAGTTGCTGGCCAGCCGCGACCGCCGCCACGCCAAGCAGATGGCGCTCTTGAGCGCGCATCCACGCCTGACGCTGGTGTGTGCCACCGTCGTTGTGCCCGGACCGGTCAAGCGCAACATCCATTCGCTCGTCATCGCTAACGCTGCCCTCACGGCAGTGTTAGAGTGTTTTAGGGGCACCATCGCCAATGTCGAGGCCTGCGACCTGGCCACCGGCTACGAGATTTACCTGCTCAGCAGCCTCGGCCAGCTCGACGCCAAGCGCCGCGCATGCCACATCGAAGACACCCACCCGCTGGGACGGCTCATGGACATCGACATCATCGCCCCCGAGGGCGCTCCCGTGCCGCGCAGTGCCGTGGACCAAGCGCCTCGCAAGTGCCTGATGTGCGACCACGAGGCGCGATGGTGCATGCGCAACCGCACCCACTCCACCGCCGAACTTCAACAACACATCCAGCAGCTGGTCGAGAGCTATGTACAGTGACTACGAAATCCGCACCCTGCCCCTGAGCCTGAAGCCTGCACGCCAGCGCGTGGAGCGTTTTCTGGCTTCATGCGGCCTGCGTCTCGACCCGGTCGACACCTACGCTGTGGTCACACGCGTCGACGACGACGCCATCCTGGCTGGAGGCGGACTGGCGGCCAACGTGATCAAGTGCGTGGCCGTGAGCGACGCGCTGCGCGGCTCCGGCATGATGCAGCGGCTCGTTTCGCACCTGCTCAGCGAGGCCCACGCCGCCGGACACACCTGCGTGCGCGTGTTCACCAAGCCCGACAACCAGCACATCTTCGAGAGCCTGGGGTTCCAATTGCTGGCCCGCGCGCCCAAAGCGGTGTTCATGGAGAACGGCCTGCCCGGCATAGGCGACTACCTCGGCCACCTCAAGGCTTGCGTGCAGGCCGGAGGCTCGGCGGGTGTCATCGTGATGAACGCCAACCCCTTCACCCTGGGCCACCGCGCCCTGGTGGAGTGGGCAGCCGCCCAGGTCGACCGGCTCTACGTGATTGCCGTGCGCGAAGACGTGTCGATGTTCTCCAGCCACGAACGCCTGGCGATGATCACCGCCGGATGCCGCCATCTGGACAATGTGACCGTGGTGGCCGGAAGCGACTACGCCATCTCGGCAGCCACCTTCCCCACCTATTTCCTCAAGCAGCTCGACGAAGCCACCGACACGCAGATCACCCTCGACCTCGACCTCTTCGCGCGCCACATCGCCCCTGCCCTGGGAGCCGCTGTGCGCTTTGTGGGCAGCGAGCCCGCCGACGCGCTCACGGCGCGCTATGTGACGCTCATGCAGGAGCAACTGCCGGCCAGCGGCATCGACGTGCGGGTGATGCCCCGCGCCGAGCTCAACGGCCAGCACATCAGCGCCTCGCGCGTGCGCAGCGGCCTTGCCGACGGCCGGCTGGCCGAAGCCGTCCGGCTCGTGCCCGTCACCACCCTGCCCTATCTAGTGGCCGTGCAGGCCTGCCAGGCCCTGCAGCAGGAACTCGACACCACCCCCAAGCCCGGGTTGGTCGACAAAGCCGACAGCGGCGCCCACTCCGACATGGACCACGCCTTGATGCAAACCAGCATCAACGCCCTCCGCCCCCATTTCGTCGCCCTCGCCGTGCAGGCTGCCTCGGGCAGCGACATCGACGGCCCCTTCGCCACCGCCTGGGGGCTGAAGGCCGAACAGGCCATGCTCGCGGCCACCGGCGGCGTGAACACCCATCGCGGTGCCATATTCGCCCTGGGGCTGGCCGTGGCAGCAGGAACCCGGCTGCTTGCCAGCCAGGGGTCGGTGAGCCCGGCTTCGCTCAGCACTGGCATCAAGGCCATCGCCGGGCAGCTGCCAGGAGCCACCGCATCGCATGGCGCCGCGGCAGTGCGCCACCACCACGTGGGCGGCGCGCTGGCCATGGCCCAAGGCGGCTATGAGCGTTTGTTCGCCGACTGGCTGCCCTTCTTCCAGCGGCTCGCCGGCGACCCCTTCCGCTGCCACAAGACCCTGCTGCGCATCATGACCACGCTCGACGACACCAACGTCATCCACCGCGTGGGCTACGACCGCGCGCAGCAAGTGAAAACCGAATCACAGCACCTGCTCGACCACTTCGACCTGGCTGGCCTGCAGCAGATGTGCATCCGCTACAAGGCCGACAACATTTCGCCCGGCGGAGCGGCCGACATGCTGTCGCTCACCCTGCTGGCCCACGCCCTGTGCGGCACGCAGCAGTCATCAAGCAACACTTTAACTTAATATATTAATCTTCTTAACTAACAACAACATTCATTATGGTAGAACTTATCAAACAAGGAGTTTATCTACTGAACGGAACCGAGATTCGCACCGACGGTGCCGGCCTTCCCACCCCCGACGAGGCCCGCGAGAACACCATCACCTACGGCAT
>CAMVDK010000145.1 GCA_947166165.1 uncultured Porphyromonadaceae bacterium | reverse complement strand
GAACCTGCTCGAGAAGAACCGCCCCGACCTGCAAGACGACCCCGAAAAGATGCGCTTCACCGAGAGCGTCAACAAAATCACCAACAGCATGGTGGTGCTCACCTTCTATTTCGAATAACGCCCCGCAGATGAAGCCAACCGTCCACCATATCGTCGCACGCCTCGTGCTCGTGCTGGCCGCGTGCCTGGCCGCCCTCTCGGCCCGGGCGCAGGTCGACGCGCAGCTGTCGCAGTACTGGGCCGTGCCCACCTACTACAACCCCGCCGCGGTCGGCAACATCGACTTCATCCACATCACCGCCGGTGCCAGGCTGCAATGGGTGGGCATACGCCATGCACCCTACACCTTCATGGCCATGGCCGACATGCCCTTCAAATTCTTTGAGCGCCGATGGGGTGTGGGCGTGCAGCTGCAGCAGGAGAGCATGGGTCTGTACAAAAGCGTCCACGCCCATGCGCAGCTGGCCTGGAAGAAGAAGATGCTCGGCGGTATGCTCAGCGTGGGCATCCAGCCCGGAATGATCAACCAGACCTTCGGCGGCCAGACCATCATCCCCGAAGACGACGAGGCCCACGAGGGCTCGGACGACGCCATTCCCGCCGGCACAGTGAGCGGCACCGCCTTCGACATCAACGGAGGCGTGATGTTCAACCACCGCCACTGGTGGGTGGCCGCGTCGGTGACCCACATCACCGCGCCCATCATCACCATGAAGCAGGGCGAAAGCGAAGACAAGCAGTATGAGTTCAGCACCGGACGCGCCTATTATTTTATGGCAGGCGGCAATATTCCCATCAAGAATACGTTATTTGAAGTGATGCCTTCGATGATGTTCAAGACCGACTTGAACTTCTGGCAGGCCGAGGCCACCGCACGGCTGCGCTACAACAAATTCCTGAGCGCAGGCGTCGGTTATCGCTATCAGGACGCCCTGTCGGTGCAAGTGGGAGCCGAGTTCAAGAACTTCTTCATCGGCTACAACTACGACTGGCCGCTGACGGAGATACGCGTCTCGGGAGGCAGCCACGAGGTCTTTGTTCAATACAACGTAAAGCTCGACATGGCCGAGAAGAACCGCAACAGCCACAAGAGCATACGCATCATGTAGCCAACGAGCGACAGAAAAAAAACATTTTGCCATCGGCGAGCGGCCGGCCCCGCCAGGGAGCGGCGCTCGCCCGCAGAAACAAACAGATATGAAGAAAATTTTGCTGATCATTGCGATTGCAATTGTAATGGTGTCGTGCGGAGCAGTGCGCGGCGGAGGCAGCCAGTCCGGGGGCGAGGTCACCGGCGTCGGTGCCAATTCCTACAGCGAGCCCGTGCCCTATGGCATGGTGCTCGTCGACGTGGGCTCCATGCGCGAAGGTCCCTCCCAGCGCGACTCCGTGTGGGGCATCGACTCCACGGCCCACGGCATCTCGGTCGACGCCTTCTGGATGGACGAGACCGAAATCACCAACTCGAAGTACAAACAGTTCGTCTACTGGGTGCGCGACTCCATCATCCGCGAGCGCCTGGCCGACCCCAACTACGGCGGCAACGAGGAGTTCAAAATCGAGGAGGACAAGGAGGGCAACCCCGTCACACCGCACCTCAACTGGAGCAAGAGCATCCCCTGGAAGAACCCCAGCGAGGACGAGGAGCGCGCCATCGAGAGCGTCTACCGCATCAACCCCATCACGGGCAAGAAGGAGCTCGACGCCACACAGATGAACTACCGCTACGAAATCTACAACCTCACCGAGGCCGCCAAGCGCAAGCACCGCTTCGACCCCACCCGGCGTGACTACAACACCGACCACGAAGTCGACAACACCGTGCCCACCATCAGCAAGGACACCGCCTTTGTCGACGACGATGGGCGCATCATCCGCCAGACCATCACGCGGCCGCTGCAGAGCGAGTTCGACTTCGTGAACACCTACATCGTCAACATCTACCCCGACACCACGTGCTGGGTCAACGACTTCGACAACGCCTACAACGAGCCCTACGTGCGCATGTATTTCGCCAACGGCAACTACAACAGCCACCCCGTGGTGGGCGTGAGCTGGGAGCAGGCCAACGCCTTCTGCGTCTGGCGCACAGAGTTCCTCAAAAAGTCGATCGGCAAAGAAGGGGTCTACATCGAGCCCTTCCGCCTGCCCACCGAGGCCGAGTGGGAGTTTGCCGCCCGCGCCGGCTACAACGAGAACAAGTACCCCTGGGAGGGCGAGCTGCCCATCACCGAAGAAGACGGCTGCTTCTACGCCAACTTCAAGCCCCAGGAAGGCAACTACGTGAAGGACGGCAACATCATCACCGCCCCGGTGCAGACCTACGAGCCCAACGACTTCGGGCTCTACGACATGGCCGGCAACGTGAGCGAGTGGACCAGCACCGCCTACACCGAGAGCATCGACAAGATGACCAGCGACCTCAACCCCGAGTACCGCTACTACGTAGCCCAGGAAGACCCCTACAAGATGTCGCGCAAAATCGTGCGCGGTGGCTCCTGGAAAGACGTGGCTCACAACATCCGAAGCGACATACGCATGTGGGAGTACCAGAACGAGCAGCGCAGCTACATCGGCTTCCGATGCGTGCGCTCAAAAGTGGGATTCGGAAAACCGAAACGCAAAAAATAATCTTCACCATTCAGCAACCGCACATCAAGCTCCAAGCCTAAAGCATATATCACTATGAGCATGAACAAAATCACGAAGTTCCTCACCGGCGACGCCGGCCAGCGCTTCTTCAACTTTGCCTACAGTATCGGTGCCGCAGTCGTGATCTGGGGCGCCCTGTTCAAGATTCTCCACCTGCCCGGCGGCAACACCCTGCTCAGTATCGGCATGGGCACCGAGGTGGTCATGTTCCTCCTCACGGCCTTCGACCGTCCCGAGAAGACCTACCGCTGGGAGGAAGTCTTCCCCGTGCTCGGCACGCATAACCCCGACGACCAGGTCGACCTCACCGGCGCCATGGGCGGCGGAGGCGGAGGCACCGTCATCATTGGCGGAGCGGCCGGAGGAACCGAAGGAGCCGCCTACGACGGCGAAGGCTCCGCCAGCGGCGTGATGCCCGTCACCGCCGCGCAGGCTCGCGGAGCAGTGGGCCTGGGAGCAGGCGTCGACCTCAGCCCCGAGGACACCCTCTCGCTGAGCGAGAGCATCGCCAAGATGGCCGCCGCCAGCGACCAGCTCAGCCGCATGGCCGAACTCACCGACGCCACACAGCAGTACCTCAGCCAGATGGCCACCATCAGCGAGCACATGGAGCGCCTCGCAGCCACCACCGAGCAGCTCAACCAGGTGTCCGAGACCCTGCTGCGCAGCTACCAGGCCATCACCGACAACAGCGGCACCATCAGCGACAGCTCCACCGGCTACGTACAGCAGATGGAGACCCTGAACCGCAACATAGCCGGCCTGAACACCATCTACGACATTCAGCTCAAGAACGCCAGCTCGCAAATCGACAGCATCGACCGCATCAACCGCGGCCTGAAGGACATCCGCGACATGTACGAGAAGTCGGCCGCCGAGAGCGCGCACTACTGCGACGAGACCGAGAAGATGGCCCGCTACATGAAGCAGCTCAACAGCGTCTACGAGAAGATGATCAAGGCCATGACCGTCAACATGTACCGCCCGCCCATGCCCGGCATGCCCGGCTTCGACCAGCCCACCGACGACGGACAGAGCTGATTGCAATGCTCAATGCACAATGCACAATTGAATGGACAATTGAATGCTTCATGTGCCCAGTCGGTGCCGACGCGCTTCGGCACCCTTGAATCCCGAACCTGTTTTATGAATCCTAATCATAACTAACAACCCGTGGCAGGAAGAAATCAATCAGTGAGTCGCATGTCGCCGCGACAGAAGATGATCAACCTCATGTACATCGTCTTGACCGCCATGCTTGCGCTGAACGTATCGAGCGACGTGCTCAACGGCTTCAGCCAGGTGGAGGACGGACTGTCGCGCTCCAACCGCACCATCACCGCCCGCAACCAGGCCCTCTACGCCCAGCTGCAGGAGTTCAACAAAAAGAACCCCGAAAAGGGCAAGATGTGGCTCGACAAAGCCACCGAGGTGCGCGCCGCCACCGACAAGCTCTACAGCTACATCGACTCCCTCAAATTCGAAATCGTCCGCGTGGCCGACGGTCCCGAGGCCGACGTGACCAACATCCAGAACCGCGACAACCTCGACGCCGCCTCGCAGGTCATGCTGCCCCCCACCGGCAACAAGGGCAAACAGCTCCGACTGCTCATCGACCAGTACCGCAACTACATGACCTCCTTCCTCGACGACCCGCAGAAGGTGAGCAACATCCAGCAGGCACTATCCACCGCACCCAACAAGAACAAACGCGGCAACGAAGGCGACCAGAAGTCGTGGGAAGAGACCATGTTCGAAAACATGCCCACCATCGCCGCCGTCACCCTGCTCAGCAAGCTCCAGAACGACGTGCGCTACGCCGAAGGCGAGGTGCTCAACCAGCTCATCACCAACGTCGACCTCGGCGACCTGCGCATGAACGTGGTCGAAGCTTTCGTCGTGCCGCAGTCGCGCATCGTGATGCGAGGCACCAAGTACAGCGCCAACATCGTGCTCGCCGCCGTCGACTCCACCGCACGACCCGTGGTCTACATAGGAGGCTCCCGGCTCGGCAACGACCGCGGCCTCTACGAAGTGGGCGCCACCACCGCCGGCCACCACGAATACTCCGGCTACATCGAGGTGCTCGGACGCGACGGCAACATCACCCGCCGCGACTTCAAGAGCGACTACACCGTCATCGACCCCCTGGCCACCGTCAGCGCCACCATGATGAACGTGTTCTACGCTGGCATCAACAACCCCGTGTCCATCGCCGTGCCAGGCGTGCCGCAGAGCTCCATCTCGGCCACCATGACCAACGGCTCGCTCACCAAGAGTGGCGAGAACTGGATCGCGCATCCCACCCAGGTGGGCGCCGAATGCGTCATCACCGTCACCGCCGAGATGGACGGACAGCGCACCAACGTCGGCTCCACCACCTTCCGCGTGCGCAAACTGCCCGACCCGGCACCCTTCATCGCCACCACCGACGCCAAGGGCAACCCCAGCCGCTACAAAGGCGGCAAGCCCTTCCCCAAAGCACAGATTCTCGCCGCCAAGGGGCTCGACGCAGCCATCGACGACGACATCCTCAACATCGACTACCGCGTCGTGAGCTTCGAGACCGTGATGTTCGACCAAATGGGTAACGCCATTCCCGAAATCTCGGCCGGCGCCAACTTCAGCGAACGCCAAAAAGCAGCCATCAAGCGACTGCAGCACGGCAAACGCTTCTACATCACCAAAGTCAAAGCCACCGGCCCCGACGGCATCACACGCGACATCTCACCCATGGAGGTCATCGTCAACTGACAACAGCACATTCCACACATCCACACCATAACCCAGAACAATGAAAACCCTCAAACTCATAGCCGCCCTGCTGCTCACGGCCCTCGCCGCCAGCACAGCAAGCGCACAAGTAGTCAAGCGCGACGGCGACAAAGACCGCAAGAAGAAAGACGACGCCGGCGTGGTGATCACCGACCGCCAGCAGGCCTTCTACGAGGTCAAAAAGCCCAGCGACGCCGACCTGCAGTGGATGAAAGTCATCTACCGCCAGCTCGACCTCACCGTGGGCAAAAACCCAGCCCTCTACTACCCCGAAGAGCCCAACGAAGACGGGCAGAGCCTCTTCTTCATCATCATGAGGCTGCTCGCCAACAACCAAATCTCGGCCTACGAGTACCTCGACGGACGCGAAATGTTCACCGACGACAACAAAATCAAAGTCGATGAGATGTTCGACCGATTCCACATCATGTTCACCGAGGCCAAAGGCAGCACCGAGAAGAATCCCAAATTCGAGCTCGAGGACGCCGACATACCCGGCAACGAAATCCAGAGCTACTACATCATCGAGCGCTGGGAGTTCGACACCCGCAGCAACCAGATGAAAACCCGCGTCGAAGCCCTCTGCCCCGTGCTGCACCGCACCGACGAGTTCGGCGGCGACGCCATCAAGTATCCCATGTTCTGGGTCCTGCTCAACGACATCCGGCCCTACATGGCCAACCAGTACGTCTTCACCGACGACGACAACAACCTCTCCCGCTACAGCCTCGACGACTTCTTCAAACTCGGCATGTACACCGGCGAAATCTACAAGACCAAAAACCTGCGCAACCTGGCCCTGCGCCAAATGTTCCCCGAAGACGACGACTACAAGCACGCCCAGGACAGCATCGAGAACCGCCTGATGGCCTTCAACAAAGACCTCTGGGTGCCCGACCGCGAAGAACTCCAGGCACGCGCCAAGGCCGCACGCCTCGCAGCAGCCGAAGCCAACGGCGAGACCCTAGCCGAAGACGGCGAAGAAGGCGACGGACAGAAAGAAGAACTCAACACCAAGCGCGGCAAAGAGAAAAAGAGCGAACTTAAAGAAGAACAAAAGAAAGAAGACAAAAAGCGCGCACGCCGAGCCAAAATCAAAAGCCGCAACAGCGGAGGCAAAAGCTCAGGCGGAGGAGCCACACGCTCGGTGCGCAACCGCAAAAAATAACCCCCACCCATCCAACCCCACCACAAAGAACCAAGCCCATCCAGCCAACGCCGATGAGCTTGGTTCTTTCGTTGCAACCATCCCATCAGTCTTAAAAAAATGTAACAACATTGTTACTAACAACACTGTTACAAAAAAACTTCGTACCTTTGCCTCACCAGCCTCTGTTCACACCCAAGCTACAGTGCCAGGCGCACTGACAGCCAACGACAACCTTCATAACACCCCACAAGCCATGGCCCAAATCGAACGAATCACCCAGATGGAAGCCTACCTCGAGCTCGCCACACGCGCCATCAACCAGCTCACCGCAGCCATCAGCCACCACAGCCAAGCCCGCGAAGCCTACAACCAAGCCCGCGAGACCTACTACCAAACCCGCGAAGCCTACATCCAAGCCTTCGACGCCTACAACAAAGCCTTCGATGCCTACAACCAAACCCGCGAAGCCAACAACCAAGCCTACGAGACCTACAACCAAGCCCTCGACGCCTACAGCCAAGCCTTCGACGCCTACAACAATGCGAGCGACAGCCTCAAGAAAGCCCAAGACACCTATCTGATGGCACTCGAAACCTACCAGATTGCCATACCCGCCCTCAAAGCCCTCGAAGACTACTACACCAGCCACCAGTGGCAGCAAGACTACGAAGCCGACGAAGCCGGACAACTCCCCCGCCACCTCAAGCGAGGCGTCCTCGCCCAGGACACCCTCTGGGACCTCCTAGCCCGCAACAACCACCTCCGCACCCACCTAGCCCCCCCCACCAACCAGCAGCAATAACCCCCTAACAGCCCGCATGATGTGACGCGAGCTGTTGAGTTGAATGCTGACCTGCGGATGTGGTTTTAGCCGTTGTCGGTGGACGGGGCGTAGGGCTGGCGGGGTTCGGCGGCTAACGGACTCTCGGCGGCTAGGGTGCCGGTGCTCTCGGCGGCTAGGGTGCTGGTGCTTTCGGCGGCGGGCTCGGCGGCTAGGATGCCGGTGCTTTCGGCGGCGGGCAGGGCGTAGGTTCCGGGGGCGGCGGGGCGGGCGCCGGTCTGCTCGAGGACGATCTGGCTGAGGGTGACGAGGAGCGACTGGAGGGTCTGGGCGGCGAGGGCGGGCTTGAGCTGGCATTCCCAGATGGTGATGACGTTGTAGCCCATGCGGCGCAGGCGGGCGTTGACGGCGATGTCGCGGGCGCGGTTGCGCTCGAATTTTTGCTGCCAGAATTCGCGGTTGGTGCTGGGCAGACGGAAGGCGCTGCAG
>CAMVDK010000144.1 GCA_947166165.1 uncultured Porphyromonadaceae bacterium | reverse complement strand
CAAATCACCTTTGTCCTGAAAAAAACAGGGAGTTTTTCAGCAGCCTCACCTGTCATGGCCGGACGACCGAATGTGGCCCTATGCCGCGATTGTCCTTCTTCGAAGGACGCCCTATCGGCCACATGGCATGCGTGACACGACGGAATCGGCCCTACTGGACGGCGGGAGGACGGTACAACCGAAGCGCACGTCGATAGACGTGTTGATTTCTTTAGCCCCACATTAAGGAGCTGCGCCCAAAGGGCACAGCGACGTATGTGGGGGACACGGCCAACATCCGCAGTTCTACGTCGATAGACGTAGGATTTCGTCCGAGTTGGTTAGCACAGGGGGTGGGTGCCATTAAAAAACGGGGAGCCGCTGCATTTGTCGCAACGGCTCCCATAGTCCAATCAGGCGGTATGCCTTATTTTCCGAGCATGATGTTGATGATGGCGTTCACGTCGTCGATGTCGACGTTGCCGTCGTCGGTCACATCGGCCGCTTCGTTCTTCTCACTCTTGCCGAGCAGCATGTTGATGAGCAGGTTCACATCGTCGATGTCGACGGCCTTGTCGCCGTTCACGTCGCCCGCGATGTTGTTGAGCGGGTTGTTCTTCTCGTAGAAGCGGGTCACATCGGTCAGCGTATACTTGCCCTGTCCGTTGAGCGAGCCGAGCTGCACATACACGTCCTTGGTCACACCGGTGAAGTCGACGGTCTGCGGCGTGCCCTTGCTGTTGGTGAGCACGAAGCTGAACGAGTAGTCCTCGTCGGGGATGTCGAACGAACGGTAGTAGAACAGCGCGTTGTTGATGGTGACGGTCTGCGTCATCTTGTCGCCGGGCCAGCTGCCCTGGGCCATGTTGCCGTTGCCGTCGTAGGGCCAGATGTAGGCATCGGTCCAGGTGCTCACGGTGCGGCTGGGGTCGCGGAAGTAGACCGTGGCGGTGTGGGGCGTGAAGTCCTCCAGCTCGGGCAGGTCGTAGACGCGCGTCTGCACGCCGCGCACGGTGCTGTTGACGAGCAGACCCACCTTCAGGGTCATGGGCTCGCGCAGGCGAAGCACGTAGCCGCTGGTGACCTTCGTGCCGTTGGTGGCCGTGGGCTCGCTGCCGTCGGTGGTGTAGACGAGCTGGGCGTTGCTGCTCTGGCTCACGGCCGTGAGGGTCACATTCTGGGCTTTGCTGTAGTAGCCCGAGGCCTTGTCGATCCAGGCGGTCTCGCAGTTGCGGCTCATGTAGTAGCGGTAGTGGTAGCCGTCCACCACCATCACATAGTTGGAGGCGGGGGTGTAGCCGCTGGGCTTGCTGCCCACGATGGTGAGCAGCTTCTTGCTCCCGCTGCCATAGGTCTCGAAGGCGAAGCAGTTGTACACCTGGTTCAAGACGCTGTAGGAGCTGGTGTTGGTGATGCCGATGGCCTTGCGCACGTCGATGAGGCCCTTGATGTCCTGCTTGCAGTCCTTCCAGTGGGGCAGGAACACGCAGGGCGTGCCGGGCATGGCCATCATCACGGCGTTGGCCGCCACGGTGTCGCGCTTGAGCGGGTCGGCGTAGTAGTTCTCCACGTTGCCGCGGTCTTCCATGTCGTGGTTCTCGACAAAGGTGACGGCGTAGCGGCGGTACTTGCCGTTCTCCAAATAGCCGATCGAGCTGTTGCAGCTCACGATGGGCCAGTTGGTGCCATTGGGCTGGTTGAGGGCGCTCATGTTGCCGTTGTTGAAGGCGTTGCGCACGGTGTAGCGGAAGTCGAAGTCGAAGGCGCCGCTCATGATGTTGCCATTCACCTGGGTGCTGTTCATCCACGAAATCTCGCTTTCGGAGTTGGTCCAGTGCTCGCCCACCGAGTAGGTGGGCTGGGCATAGGCGTTGTACTGCCCCAGGAAGCTGCCCGAGAATCCACGCACCATGTCGTAGCGGAAGCCCACATAGCCCAGGTCGTTGAGCAGGAAGTTGAGGTAGGCTTTCACCGTCTTCTGCACGTTGGCGCTGTTGTGGTCGAGGTCGCGGGCGCCGCTCCAGTCCTCGCCGGTGTCGTAGTTGCTGCTGAGCGTGAAGCCGTTCTCGTTGGCCCACGTCAGTGTGGCTCCGCCGTCGTCGCCGCGGCACACGTCGGTCGACAGCAGCTGGTATTCCACGCCGTTGTAGGTCTCCTTGGGGAAGGTGAGCCAACCGGTGAGGGCCTTGTGATGGTTGACCACCACATCGGCGATGCAGCCGGTGCCTTTGGCTTTGAGCGTGTTGATGAGCGAGCGCAGCTGCGCTTCGGTGCCGAAGGTGCTGCTCTGGTTGAAGAAGTAGAGCGGGTCGTAGCCCATCGACGAGCCGCCGCAGTTGCCGCTCTGCGGCAGCCAGATCAGGTCGAAGTACTGCGAGAGCTCGTCGGCCTGGCTCTCGAGATTGGTCCACCGCGTGTCGCTGAACGAGTTCCAGCGGAACCCCTGCAGCATCACGCCGCCATAGTTGGCTGGCCAGCCCTGCGCCGAGGCCAGCAGACCCAGGGCACCAAGGGCAATGGTGAATAATTGCTTTTTCATAATGGGTTGATGGTTATAGTTTCACTTTTACAGGCTGCAAATATACAATTACTTTCGCAAACCACAAAATTTTTGCCACCGAGAACGAGAAACCAACCACCGCAAGCCGTTTTTTTGAAACGCCGCCGCCTGCGTTCACATGGCCTGTGGATTGTTTGTTAATTAAATTATGGGTGATGCGCATTGCGGTGCGCCCATTTAGCAGTAATTTTGCGCTCGGAAAAGAAACGAACACATACACTATGGCAGACAACAACTATAACGAGAGCCGCGGCCTGCGGCGACGCCCGCAGCACGAGAGCGAGGTGGTGAGCGAGTTTGGCAAGCTCCAGCCGCAGGACCTGCAAGTGGAAGAGGCCGTGCTGGGCGCCGTGATGCTCGAGCGCGACGCCTACAGCGAGGTGAGCGACATCCTCAAGCCGGAGAGCTTCTACGACGGCACCCACCAGATGATTTACTCGGCGATTGTGTCGCTGGCGTCGAAGCAGCGCCCCATCGACATGCTCACCGTGACGGAACAGCTGCGCAACGACGGCAACCTGGAGGCCGTGGGCGGGGCTGTGCGCATCACCGAACTGACGGGGCGCGTGAGCAGCGCGGCCAACGTGCAGTTCCACGCCCGCATCGTGGCGCAGAAGTACCTGGCCCGCGAACTCATCCACTTTTCGAGCCGCATCCAGCAGCAGGCCTTCGACGAGACCATCGACGTCTACGACCTCATGCAGGAAGCCGAGGGCAAGCTGTTCGAAATCTCGAAAAACACGCTCAAGCGCGACGTGGTCCAGATCGACCCCATCATTAGCGAGGCACTGGCCAAAATCGAGGAGGCGGCCAACAAAGAGAGCGGCCTGAGCGGCCTGCAGACGGGCTACCACGACCTCGACAAGGTGACCAGCGGATGGCAGAACAGCGACCTGATCATCATCGCCGCCCGCCCGGCCATGGGCAAGACGGCGCTCGTGCTCTCGATGGCCAAGAACATGGCCGTCGACTTCAACACCCCCATCGCCATCTTCTCGCTCGAGATGAGCAACCTGCAGCTGGTCAACCGCCTCATCAGCAACGTGTGCGAGCTGGAGAGCGAGAAAATCAAGAGCGGACAGCTCTCGACCGCCGAATGGGACAACCTGATGACGCGCGTCAAGAGCCTCTACTCTGCCCCACTCTACGTCGACGACACGCCGTCGCTGTCGGTGTTCGAACTCAACACCAAGGCGCGCCGGCTGGTGAGCGAGCACGGCGTGCAGATGATCATCATCGACTATCTGCAGCTCATGAACGCCACGGGCATGAAATTCGGCAGCCGCGAGCAGGAGGTGAGCACCATCTCACGCTCGCTCAAGCAGCTGGCCAAGGAGCTCAACATCCCCATCATCGCGCTGAGCCAGCTCAACCGCAGCGTGGAGACGCGCGGCGACGACCGCAACGGCAAGCGGCCCCAGCTGAGCGACCTGCGCGAGTCGGGAGCCATCGAGCAGGACGCCGACATCGTGTGCTTCATCCACCGCCCGGAGTACTACACACGCAGCTCCGAAGACGCCGAGGGCAACGACATCCGCGGCCTGGCGGAGTTTATCATCGCCAAGCACCGCAGCGGCAGCGTGGGCGACATCAAGTTGCGGTTCCGCCACAAATTCGCCCGATTCGAGAACTGGGACGAGAGCTATAACCTGACCGGCGAGGCCACCTACGGGTCGAAGATGAACGACACCGACCCGCAGCCCCCCGCTCCCGATGGCGGCTTCGCACCTTCGACCAGCTTCACGCCCACCCAGGCCGACCTCACGGCCGTTCCTGGCGAGCAGCCGCCCTTCTGACCACAGCGTGTCCACCGATACGGCTTTTTAGACTAGAAGAACAAAAGAAAACAAAATAACGGCCTCGCCTTGGCGTGGCCGCCGCCACCGCTTTTATTAGACTATAAGAACAAAAGGGATCAAAATAATCGGGGCGAATTGATGAAAATGGCACGCTTCGCTTGGAAATCTGCGCTCAAGCGATAGCACGCAAGAACTGTTCTTGGTTGCAGAGCGTGAGCAGATTATCAAAATACTTGTTGTCCCCATCCATGAATAACGCCAACTGAAATGCCCGGAGGGCTGTATCTTGGTAACCCCAGAACAACGCGCAGCGTTGGCCCGGGGAATTGCATCAGCTGGCAGAAATGCCTCTGGAAGAGGCTACTGTGGCTGCTGAACACCCTCACTGTCATGTGGCCTTCTTCAGAGGCACTTGGATTGCATCCCTTCCCCCAGGGCCACCGCTGCGCGGTGACCCTGGGTTACTAAATTGTTGCCCTCGGGCAATTCCGCATTCCTTTCACGGTTCCGACACACGCTTGCTCACCATTTTCAAGGCCTGACTTGGGGACAACAAGTAGATCGTACCCTTATCAAAAGGTCACAAATCTTCAGGTCACTTTGGTTCGAAGCGGATGGCGCAGCCGCCGCTGCGGACAAGGCGCAGAGTGAGGACGTCGGAAGAGGTGACCGTCAGCTGGCGGATTTCCATGGCATAGGGGTTGCGCTCATAGTCGGCGTCGGCAGCGTCGGCGTAAATCATCGCGCGGTACTCTCTGCCGGGCTCCAGGAAATCGAGGCGGAGATCGAGTGCGCGCGCGTGCTCATCGGTGATGCTGCCCACAAACCAGCGTCCCCCGTCACCGCGCTCGCGACGCGCCACGGTGACGTATTCTCCTATTTTGCTGTGCGGCACCAGGGTGCGGCTCCATGTGGTGGGGCAGCTCTCGATGAACGTCAGGGCGGGCTGGCCCTCGTAGTTCTCGATGGCGTCGGCAGCCATCTGCAGCGGGCTGTAGAGCACCACAAACTCGGCCAGCTGCTTGGCCAGGGTGGAGTGAGGGTGAGTGCCGGGCACCACGTCGTCGCCCTGCCAGAAGATGGCCGGGGTGAAGTCCATCGGGCCTGCCAGGCCGCGAGTGAATGGCAGCGTGGCGGTGTGGCTGGGTGGATTGCCACCGTCGGCGCTCCAGGCGTTGTATTCCTGTCCGCGGACGCCCTCCTGCGTCATCAGGTTGGGCCACGTGCGTTGCAGGCCGGTGGGCATGGCCGGCTCGTGGTTGTCGATCATGATTCGATGACGCGCGGCGCACTCAATCACGCGACGGTAGTGGCGTATGCCGTATTGCGACTTGGCCAGTTCCTTGCCGTCGAGCACACTGCCCACATAGCCCGTCTTCACGGCGCGGATGCCCAGCCGGCTGTACCAGGCGAAGGCTTGGTCCATCTCGCGCTCGATGAGCGCGGCGTTGCCCCACGACTCCATGTGGCCGATGAAGCGCACACCCTTGTCGAGGGCATAGCGGCACACCCGCTCGATGTCGAAGTCGGGATAGGCACGCAGGTAGGTGACCGTTTCACCCTTCCCCCAGCCGGGGTTCCATCCTTCGGCCAGCACGCCGGCAAAGCCGTGGCGGGCGGCGAAGTCGATGTAGCGCATCACGTTCTCGGTCGTGGCGCCGTGGGTGGGCCCCATCTCCCAGGTGTTTTGCTTCTTGTGGATGCTCCACCAGATGCCCAGATAGCGTCCGGGTTCAATCCACGAGGTGTCGTCGATTTGGCAAGGCTCATTCAGGTTGAGCATCAGCCGCGAGAGCATCAGGTCGCCGGCGGTGCGTCCCACCACGATGGTGCGCCAGGGGCTCACCATTCCTCTGTGTCCGTACACCTTCACACCACTCTGCCAGGGCGTGAGTGCCGCCAGCAGCGCCACCGAGCCGTCGGCCTGGCGGCGGGGCGTGAGGTTGAGGCTCGCATAGTCGGTGAGATTGGCTTCGTGAAGCGCCAGAAAGAGGCCGGGAGCATATTCCACGGTGAGCGGCACGCACACGGTGTCTTTGGCCGTGAGGGCCGTGCGCTCGTAGAGGCCTTCGAAGTAAGCGGTGCGGTTGGTGGGAATCGACCACGCCGGTGCATCGTGGGCCAGACGGACCTCGGTGAGTTCGTCCATGATCTGGAACTCGCCCAGCCCTGGTTGCTCGGGAATCTCGTAGCGGAAGCCGATGCCGTCGTCGAACACACGCGCCACCACGCGCAGCCGGCGTCCGCCCTGGTGCTCGCGCAGGTCGATGGAGAGCTCGTTGTAGTGGTTGCGCACCGTGTCGTCCTCGCCCCAGGGCTGCACCCATCGCTCGTCGCGGCTGTCGCGCTGGCGGTCGGTGGCCTTCACGTTCTCGCCCAGCGCGCCGTCGGCCAGGCGCAGGCCCAGCCGGCTGGGCTTGACCACCTCGGTGCCGTCGATGGTGAGCGAATAGCAGGGTTTGCCTTTATTGATGATGAACGACAGACTGATGCGACCGTCGGGCGAACTCACCACGTCGGCGCTGAACCCCGTCACGGCGGTCAGCATGGCCAGGGCAGCAAGCAATACTCTTTTCATTTTGGTCGTTTGGTTTGAATTTGTTTTAGGCTTGCAAAAGCAATCAAAAGTTTCCGATATTTCAAGCATGTTGATGGCCTGGGGCCTCAAAGGCGTCCGTGGTCGCTGTAGCTGTAATAGGAACCGCCGCGGCAAACAATGATGTGGTCCACCATCTGTATGTCCATCGTCCTGCTGGCCGCGGCCACCTTGTCGGTGAGCTGGTCGTCGGCAGTGCTGGGGCGCGGCGTGTCGCTGGGGTGGTTGTGGGCCAGGATGATGCCGTCGGCGAGCATCTCAATGGCCGGTTTGAGCACCTGCTTGACCTCGATGGCGGTCATCGACGTGGCCCCGCGGCTGAGACGCTCGCGGTGGATGATGTGGCGGCCGCGGTCGAGCAGCAGCACCCACACTTCCTCGTGGCGCAGATGGTTCAAAAACGGACGCATATAGTTGTATACCATCGTGCTGCTCGTCACCTGCGGCTTCGCCTCAAACTCCTCCGTCTGGCACCGGCGAGCCAGTTCCAGGGCTGCCAGAATCTCGATGGCTTTCACCGCACCGATGCCCCGGTAGCGGGTCATCAGCTCGCGGTAATTGTGACGCGCGATCAGATAGAGTTTCTGGTCATGGTCCATCAGGATGCGGTTGCACAGATCCACCACGTTCTCGCCCCGGCTCCCGCTGCCGATGAGGATGGCCAGCAGCTGGGCGGTGGAGCAGGCTTCGCAGCCCTCTTTCATCGCCAGTTCACGGGGACGAGAGTCCTCGGTGAACACTTCTTTCAACGCCCTCGACTCCTCCATATCATTTCCCTTTACGCATGGCAATTTCCTGTTCGATGTCGCGCCCGTGCCTGAGCAGGATCTTCCACACCCATGCTCGGATGAACCCCGCACCGTAGCTCCACAGCTGCACGAAACTCGTCACCACGGCCATCGAGGCTATTTTCAGACTTTTGGTCTTGACCAGAG
>CAMVDK010000143.1 GCA_947166165.1 uncultured Porphyromonadaceae bacterium | reverse complement strand
GCTCAGCTCGCCGGAGGCGGGAGTGGGGTTGGGCGCGGCATGGGCCACAGCGGCCACAGCGGCCCACGCCACCAGGGCGGTGGCGATGATGAGCACGGCCAGTGTGAGTTTCTTGTTATTCATATATTTATCAGTAAACAAGTTGACGTGTTGAGGAAGAATCTGCGCAATACGAGGCGATCATCATGGTGCCAGAGGCGACACGATGCCCAGCGCGTCGGCAAACATGGCCGCGTAGGCCTGGGCCTTGCGCTCGATGCTGAGGGGATATGCCCTCGACGACGACGGCATTCGCCACAGCTTGATGTGGTGTTCCCCCACCCTGCCCTCCACAGGTTTGCCGATGGCTGGCACCGGGCAGCCGGCTTGATGGGCAACCACCGTGGCCGCTTTCTGTCCGGTGGCCACCAGGGTGGCGATGGTGGGATGGGCATCGAGCAATTCGGCCAGACGGATGGGGCTGACGATGTCCAGAAACTTGTCGCTGGCGTTGTCGGCCAATCGGCGCACGGCCATCGCGGTGTCCCACAGTGCTATGCCGTGGCGGTCGAGCAGCGGGAGGATGAGTTCCAGGTCGAAACTGCCGTCGGGCTTGCACAAGGCATCGGCACGGCCGGCGAACACAAGGCCCACGATGCGCCACATGTCATTGATGCGGTTAGGATAGAAGAAGTCCATCGACCAGCGCTCGCGCTTGGGCGGAAAGGTGCCCAGCATGAGGAGCCGGGGCTCGGACGGCACATAAGGCGGCCACGGATGGCGCTCGACAGGGGGAAGGTTGTTCATAATCAAGCGCAAAATTACGAAAATTGCGCCATACGCCATTGCCGTTGCGCAATAATTTTTGCAAAGGGCTATTGATTTGATGTTTTTTTTGTAATTTTGCAGCGATTAACGCAAAACCCGTGGTTCGGCGAGGACAAACACTCGCCGGCAACGGCCACACATCGACACTCAATTATAAACAGAATCGATATGAACAAGAAAATGAGACAACTGCTGCTCCTGGCCGCGACGGCGCTGCTGCTCGCCAGCTGTGGGTCGACCAAAGACGTGCCCTACCTGATTGACGCCAACACCCTTCCCCCCGAGGTGCTCAAGGCCGCTGCCCGGAGCACCGACCCCACCGTGATGGCCGGCGACATGCTCTACATCAACGTCTCGGCCTCCGACCCCGAAGCCGTGAAGCCGTTCAACAAGGGGGAATATGTGCAGACAGGCTCGGGTGCCAACTCCTCAATCAACAACAGCGAGAACTCGATGCTCTATTACCTGGTCGACAACAATGGCTTCATCGACTTCCCGCTGCTGGGCAAGCTCCGCGTGGGCGGCATGACCAAGAGCGCCACCGAGGACTACATCGCCTCGCAAATCTACCCCCGATACCTCACCGTGAAGCCTGCGGTTGAGGTGCGATTCCAGAATTTCCACGTCTACACCATCGGCGAGGTCAGAACACCGGGCGTGGTCAAAGCCAACAACGGCCGGCTCAACATCCTCGAAGCGCTGGCCATGAGCGGCGACCTGACCATCAATGGCCGTCGCGACAACATCATGATTGTACGCACCAATGCCGATGGCAGCCGAACAGTGAAGACGGTGAGCCTCAACGACCGCAACCTGCTCGTGTCGAGCGACTTCGACCTGCAGCAGAACGACATCATCTATGTGGAGCCCAACGCCAGCAAAGCCCGCTCGTCGTGGAGCGTGCCGCCGGGACTCTCGCTGGGCATGAGTTCGGTGGGCACGCTCATCAGTCTGGCCACATTCATCATCACGCTCACGAAGCTCTAGATTGCATTTTGTAACCAGACTCGGACACTCTCCGATGTCCAAAACACCCGCATTATTGGCCTTTTTTTCGTATAAAGTGGCGGTAATGCGGGCGTTTTTGTTTTTTTAAAAGGTGCGAGGTTGTCCATTAGGGCAATTATTGCGAAATTTGCAGAACTTTTATTCAAACAAACAGCATTGCGCAACACCGCAGAATGGAAATTACAGCAGGACAATTAGCTGCCATGGTGCAAGGCTCGGTAGAGGGCAATCCCGAGGCAGTGATCAACAACTATGCGAAAATCGAAGAAGCCACAGCAGGGTGTCTCACCTTTCTGGCCAATCCGAAATACACCCACTACATCTATCAGACACAGGCCAGCGCCGTGCTGGTTCGCCGCGACTTTGTGGCCGAGCACGAGGTGACGGCCACCCTCATCCGCGTCGACGACCCCTACAAGACGCTTGCCGACCTGCTCAACTATGTGAGCAGCCAGACCACGCCCGCACGCGTTGGCGTGGAGCAGCCCGCCCACATCGACGACTCGGCTACCGTGCCCGATGACGCCTACATCGGTGCCTTTGCCTATGTGGGGCGAGGCGCCAGGCTGGGCAAGAACGTGAAAATCTTTCCACAAGTATATGTGGGCGACGACGTGGTTATCGGCGACGACACCGTGCTCTACCCTGGTGTGAAGGTGTATCATGGCTGCCGCATCGGCAACCGCTGCATTGTGCATGCCGGCACGGTGATTGGCAGCGACGGCTTCGGGCATGCGCCCAAGCAGGACGGCACCTACGAGAAAATCGCTCAAATAGGCATCGTCGTCATTGAGGACGATGTGGAAATCGGCGCCAACACTACCATCGACCGTGCCACCATGGGAGCCACGGTGATTCGCCGCGGCGTGAAACTCGACAACCTGATCCAAGTGGCGCACAACGTGGAAATCGGCGAGGACACCGTCATGGCCGCGCAGGTGGGCATTGCCGGGTCGACCAAAATTGGCCGGCACAACATGGTGGGCGGACAAGTGGGCTTTGCCGGTCACATCACCATCGGCAACAACAACGGCTTCGGCGCGCAAAGCGGTGTGCCCAACAGCGTGGGCGACGGCAAGCGCCTGATAGGCTCTCCGGCTATCAACGCCATGGACTTCGCACGCCAAGTGGCCTACATGAAGCGCCTGAGCCAGATGAGCGACGACATCAAGCAGCTCAAAAAACAAATTGCTGAATTGACCAACAAGTAGATTGACATTGTGCCACGTCACGATGCCATCACAACCCAGATATCAAGTTTATGAAACAACGAACGCTTAAGCAGCCCTTCACTGTGAAAGGCAAGGGACTGCACACGGGTCTGCAGATTGAGGCCACGTTCAACCCCGCAGCCGTGGGCACCGGCTATGTGCTGCGGCGCGTGGACCTCGAAGGCCACCCCCAAGTGGAAGCCGTGGCCGAGCATGTGATTGAGACACAACGCGGCACGGTGATTGCCAGCCGAGCCAACAAGGACGTGCGCGTCAGCACTGTGGAGCATGCGCTCGCGGCACTTTACGCAGCAGGCATCGACAACTGCATCATCGAAGTCGATGCCCCCGAGCTCCCCATCCTCGACGGCAGCGCCATCATCTATGCCGAGAAAATCGACGAGGTGGGCTTCGAAGAGCAGGAAGCCGAAAAGGACTTCTATGTGGTCAAGCAGCGCATCAAGGTGGTGGACGAGAACACCGGCTCGTCGCTCATCGTGCTGCCCGACGACGACTTCTCGATCGACACGATGATTGAGTTCGACTCGGCCGTGCTCGACAACCAGTTCGCCTCGCTGAACAATATCGCCGACTTCAAGCGCGAGATTGCCGCATGCCGCACGTTTGTCTTCGTGCGCGAAGTGATGCCACTGCTGCAGATGAACCTGATCAAGGGCGGCGACCTCGACAACGCCATCGTGATCTACGACACCGCCATGCCCCAGGACGAGCTCGACCGGCTGGCCGACGTGATGCATGTGCCACACAAGCCGGCCTCGGAACTGGGCTACCTCAACAACGAGCCGCTCAAGTTCAACAACGAGCCGGCACGCCACAAGCTGCTCGACGTGCTGGGCGACCTGGCCTTGATTGGAAGGCCGCTCAAGGGGCGCATCGTGGCCACAAGGCCCGGCCATAGTCTCAACACGCAGCTCTCCAAGAAAATCAGGCAGGAACTGCGCCGGCAGAACGTGCAGGCTCCCAGCTACGACCCCAACAAGGAGCCGCTGTTCGATGTGAACAAAATACGCCGGTTGCTGCCACACCGCTTCCCCATGCAGATGGTGGACAAAATCATTGAGATGAGTGGCGACCACATTGTGGGCGTGAAAAGCGTGAGCGTCAACGAGCCTTTCTTCCAAGGCCACTTCCCCGACGAGCCCGTCATGCCCGGCGTGCTGCAAGTCGAAGCCATGGCGCAGGTGGGCGGCATCCTGGTGCTGAGCTCGGTCGACGAGCCGGAGCGATACTCCACCTACTTCCTGAAGATCGACAACGTGAAGTTCCGTCAAAAGGTGGTGCCTGGCGACACGCTCATCTTCCACCTGCAACTGCTCACACCCATCCGCCGTGGCACTGCCGTGATGAAAGGCTATGCCTTTGTGGGCGAAAAGGTGGTCAGCGAGGCCGAATTCATGGCGCAAATTGTGAAGAACAAGTAGTAATAAATGCGATGGGGAGCGCCGCAGCTCTCGCTGCAAGTTGCGCGATTTTTTGCGCACTACAAGCCACCCCAAAAACCAACAATAATCGATCAATGAACTATCAAGAACTGCAACCCCTGGCATGCATCCATCCTGATGCCAAGATTGGCAACAATGTAACCATAGGCCCGTTTGTGACCATCGACGCCAACGTGGTGATTGGCGATGACTGCATCATCGACAGCAACGCCGTGATTCGCAGCGGCGCGCGCATTGGCAACCGCTGCCACATCCATGCCGGCGCCGTGATTGCCGGCATTCCCCAAGACCTCAAGTTCAAGGGCGAAGAGTCGGTGGCCATTGTGGGCGACGACTGCCAGATACGCGAATACGTCACCATCCATCGCGGCACGGCGTCGAAAGGCAAAACGGTGATTGGCAACCAATGCTTGATCATGGCCTACTGCCATGTGGCGCACGACTGCGAGGTGGGCAGCCACGTGATCATGTCCAACTCCGTGCAGCTGGCCGGCGAGGTGGTGGTGGGCGACTGGGCGGTGCTCGGCGGCGGCTCGCTGGTGCATCAGTTCACGCACATCGGCCAGCACGTCATGCTGCAAGGTGGCTCGCTGGTGAACAAGGACATCCCGCCGTTCATCATGGCCGGACGACTGCCGGTGAGCTACGAGGGTGTGAACGGCATCGGGCTGCACCGGCGCGGATTCACTGAGCAACAGATCAACAACATCCAGAGCATCTACCGCACGCTCTACTTCTCCAACATGAACATCACCAAGGCCGTGGCGAAGATTGCCGACGAGATGGCGCCGAGCGCCGAGCGCGACATCATCGTTGATTTTGTGCGTTCCAGCTCAAGAGGCATCGTCAGGGCGGGCATCTGACGGCTGGCTAGCCTCCCCCACCCTGCAATCCAACAACAGTGTTCCGGCTGTCCTACCCCGAAAAGGAGGGACAGCCGGAACATTGTTTTGTATGGATTTTGTCAGAAATCAGAGCACGGGTCAACTCACTGCGTGGCCCATGAGTTCGAAGGGCAGCGCGGTATCGATGGCCACATTGCAGAACTCGCCAATGGCCAGCGGGCGGTCGGCTTGTATAAGCACTTCGGGGTCCACCTCGGGCGAGTCCCACTCGGTGCGGCCCACGTAGTGGTCGCCTTCGCGCCGGTCCACCATCACGCGCAGCGTGCGGCCCACCTTCTGGTCCTGGAGTTGCTGCGAAATCTCTTCCTGCACATCCATGAGTTGCTGCAACCGCTGCTGCTTGACGCGGGCAGGGATTCGGTCGGGCAGATGCTGCGCGGCATAGGTGCCCGCCTCTTCGCTGTAGGCAAAAGCCCCCATGCGCTCAAAGCGGGTCGTGCGCACAAAGTCGAGCAGCTCCTCAAACTCGCCCTCGCCCTCGCCCGGGAATCCCACCATGAGCGTGGTGCGCAGATGAATGCCTGGCACCTCGCTTCGCAGCCGCTCGATGAGCGCGCGAGTCTCGGCGCCAGTGATGTGGCGGCGCATGGCTTCGAGAACGGGGTCGCTGATGTGCTGCAAAGCGATGTCGAGGTAGTTGCACACGTTGCTGTGCCGGGCTATGACCGGTAGCAGATTCCACGGAAACTGCGTGGGATAGGCGTAGTGAAGGCGTATCCACTCCACGCCGGGCATCTGGGCCATGGCATCGACAAGTTCAGGCAGACGCATCGTGCCGTAGAGGTCGGTGCCATACGACGAGAGGTCCTGCGCAATGACGTTGAATTCCTTCACCCCCTGCGCGGTGAGGTTTTCCACCTGTGCGAGCACACGTTCCATGGACAGCGACTTGTGCCTGCCGGTGATGAGCGGAATGGCGCAGAAGGCGCAAAAGCGGTTGCAGCCTTCCGAAATCTTCAGATATGCATAATGGCTGGGCGTGGTGAGCACGCGTTCGTCGGCCAAATCGGTGCGATAGGCGTGTCCCAAATCGGAAAGCAGCTGGCTCCAGCCGAACTTGCCATAGAAGCCGTCGACTTCGGGCAGTTCGGCCACCAAGTCGGCCATGAACCGCTCAGCCAGGCACCCCATCACGTAGAGGCGGCGTATGCGCCCTTCGCGTTTGGCCTGGCCAAGGGCGAGGATGGTGTCGATCGACTCCTGCTGCGCGTCGGCGATGAAGCCGCAGGTGTTCACGACCACAATCTCGCCGTTCACGCGCGCCGGGTTGTGCTCAATGGTGTAGCCGGCAGCCTGCAGCTGGCGGAGCAGATGCTCGCTGTCGACCAGATTCTTGCTGCAGCCCAGCGACACCACATTGATGTGGTTCTTCCTCATTTGCCAAACAGCGATTTGACGAACTCCTCGCGGCGGAAAATCTGCAAGTCGTCGATGCCCTCACCCAGTCCGATGTACTTGACGGGAATCTGGAACTGGTCGCTGATGCCAATCACCACGCCACCTTTTGCAGTGCCGTCGAGTTTGGTCACGGCCAGTGCGTTGACCTCGGTGGCGGCCACAAATTGCTTGGCCTGCTCGAAGGCATTCTGCCCAGTGCTGCCGTCGATGATGAGCAGCACCTCGTGAGGAGCATCGGGCAGCACCTTCTGCATCACGTTTTTGATTTTTGTGAGCTCGTTCATCAGGTTCTTGTTGTTGTGCAGACGGCCTGCGGTGTCGATGATCACCACATCGGCGTTCTGCGCTTTGGCGCTGGCCACGGCATCGTAGGCCACGCTGGCTGGGTCGGTTCCCATAGCGTGCTTGATGACTGGCACACCCACACGATTGCCCCAGATTTCAAGTTGCTCATCGGCAGCGGCACGGTAGGTGTCGGCAGCGCCGAGCACCACTTTGTTGCCGGCCTGTTTGTAGTGGTGGGCCAGCTTGCCGATGGTGGTGGTTTTCCCAACACCGTTCACGCCCACCACCATGATCACGTAGGGCTTCATGCTATCGGGCACCTGGAAGTCCTCCATGTCGGCATTATTGTTGTCGGCGAGCAGCTGCGTTATCTCCTCGCAGAGCATGTTGTTCAGTTCCGATGTGCCCATGTATTTATCCCTTTTCACACGCGCTTGTATGCGGTCGATGATTTTCAACGTGGTGTCGACGCCCACATCGCTTGTGATGAAGACTTCTTCGAGATTGTCGAGCACGTCGTCGTCGATGGTGCTCTTGCCGGCCACGGTGTGAGCTATTTTGGCAAACAGCCCCTGCTTGGTCTTCTCGAGTCCACGATCGAGTGTGGCCTTCTTCTCGCGCGTAAAGAATCGGCTGAAAAAGCCCTTTTTCTTGGGCTGCTCCTCGGGCACCTCGACCTCGGGTTGCTCGGCCTCGGCTACAGGTTGCTCAACCTCGGCGGCGGGCTGATTAACCTCGGCGGCGGATTGCTCAACCTCGGCGGCGGGCTGCTCAACCTCGGCGGCGGGCTGATTAACCTCGGCGGCGGATTGCTCAACCTCGG
>CAMVDK010000142.1 GCA_947166165.1 uncultured Porphyromonadaceae bacterium | reverse complement strand
CGGTGCCCTTGGCACGGTGAGGCGTATCGTCGGTGTCGTCGTCGCTGTCGGTGTCGGGGGTGGAGAAGATGAATTCGTCTTCGGCCTTGTCGCGGTGGCGGTTGTCGAGGTCGCGGTGGGTGAGCGTGTCGGGGATGCGGTTGCGCTCGTCGTTGATGGTGCGCCACAGCAGGTCTTTGAGTTCGGTGAGTCCCTGCTGGGCCACGCTGGAGATGAACACGGCGGGCACCCCGTCGGGCAGCTCGGGGCGCATTTGGTCGATGAGCTCGTCGTCGAGCATGTCGCACTTGGTGATGGCCAGCACGCGAGGCTTGGCCACGAGGTCGGGGTTGAAGGTGGCCAGCTCGTTGCTCAGCACGGCGTATTCGTGGGCGATGTCGTCGCTGTCGGCCGGAATCATGAACAGCAGCACGGCGTTGCGCTCGATGTGGCGCAGGAAGCGCAGCCCGAGTCCTTTGCCCTCGCTGGCGCCCTCGATGATGCCAGGGATGTCGGCCATGACAAACGACTGCATGTCGCGGTAGCTCACAATGCCCAGGTTGGGCTCGAGGGTGGTGAAGGGATAGTTGGCGATTTTGGGTTTGGCGGCCGAAATCACCGAGAGCAAGGTCGACTTGCCGGCATTGGGGAATCCCACCAGTCCCACATCGGCGAGCAGCTTGAGCTCCATGATCACGGCGCGCTCGATGCCTGGCTCGCCGGGCTGCGCGAAGCGCGGTGTCTGCCGCGTGGCGGTCTTGAAGTGCTGGTTGCCCAGTCCGCCTCGTCCGCCCTTGAGCAGCCGCACCACCTGATCGTGCTCGGTGACGTCGCACAGGAATTTCCCCGTCTCGGCGTCGTAGACGGCCGTGCCGCAGGGCACCTCGATGGTGCGGTCCTGGCCGTTGCGGCCGGTGAGCTGGTTCTCGCCGCCCGACTGGCCGTCGGTGGCGAAGATGTGGCGGGTATACTTCAGGTGGATGAGCGTCCACAGGTTGCGGTTGCCCTTCAGGTAGATGTGTCCGCCTCGTCCGCCGTCGCCGCCGTCGGGGCCGCCTTTGGGCACATACTTGGCGCGGTGCAGGTGCGCCGAACCGGCGCCGCCCTTGCCACTGCGGCACAGAATCTTCACATAGTCGATAAAATTGCTCTCAGCCATCGGTCGCTATTTTGATTTGGAAATTAGGAATTCAACTTTACGGTGTGCTGCGTCGGAGGGTCAAAACATGGCTGCCACGCGCTTCACGGCTGCCACGAAGCGGTCCACCTCGTCGAGCGTGTTGTAGACGGCAAACGAGGCGCGCACGGTGCCCGTCACGCCGTAGCGGTCCATGAGCGGCTGTGCGCAGTGGTGGCCGGTGCGCACGGCCACGCCCAGCTTGTCGAGCAGCAGCCCCATGTCGTAGCTGCTGATGTCGCGCACCAGGAACGAGACCACGGCGCTCTTGCCCGGCGCGGTGCCGAAGAGGCGCATGCCGTCGATGGCCAGCAGCCCCTGCGTGGCGGCTTCGAGCAATTCGTTCTCGTGGGCGGCAATCTGGTCAAGCCCCAGCCGCTGCACATAGTCGATGGCCGCGCCAAAGGCCGAGATGCCCACAAAGTCGGGCGTGCCGGCCTCGAACTTGAACGGCAGGTCGGCAAAGGTGGTGCGCTCGAAGGTGACGCGGCCAATCATCTCGCCTCCGCCCTGATAGGGGTCCATGCCCTCTAGCCAGCGCCGCTTGCCGTAGAGCACGCCCACGCCGGCCGGGCCATACATCTTGTGGCTCGACAGGGCGTAGAAGTCGCAGTCCAGGTCTTGCACGTCGATGGGAACATGGGGAGCGGCCTGGGCGCCGTCGACGAGCACGGGCACGCCGTGGCGGTGAGCGATGGCAATCATCTCCTTGACGGGGTTCACCGTGCCCAGCACGTTGCTCACATGGGTGAGCGCCACGAAGCGGGTGGAGTCGGTGAACATGTCCTCGTAGGCCTCGAGGTCGAGCACGCCGTCGTCGCTGACAGGCACCGCGCGCAGGCGGATGCGCTTGCGGCGGCCGATGAGCTGCCAGGGCACGATGTTGCTGTGGTGCTCCATCACGGTGACGATGATCTCGTCGCCGCTGTAGAGCTTCTCGCCAAACGACGAGGCCACCAGGTTGATGCTCTCGGTGGTGCCGCGGGTGAAGACCACCTCGGCCGTGCTGCCGGCGTTGATGAACTGCCTGACGCGCTCGCGGGTGGCCTCCACATGGTCGGTGGCCTCTTGCGAGAGGGTGTGCACGCCACGGTGCACATTGGCCTTGTGGTGGTAATACATCTGCTCGATGGCCTCGACCACCGTGCGCGGAGTCTGCGACGTGGCGGCGTTGTCGAGGTAGATGAGCGGCCGCCCGGCCACCTCACGGCTCAGAATCGGATATTCGGCGCGTATGTCTTGAATATTCATGTCCTGTCAGAATGGAATGTGACTACTATTTGCAAATCGCGCAGCCGGCGCAGGAAGCCAAGGTGCCGTCGAAGCGTTTCTCCACCAGGTGGTGCAGGCGGTCGCGGAGCACGTCGAAGCGCACACTGTCGATGACGTCGGCCATAAAGGCCTGCATGAGCAGCCGCCGGGCCTCGTGCTCGGGGATGCCGCGCGTGCGCATGTAGAACATTGCCTCCTGGTCGAGCTGGCCGATGGTGGTGCCGTGCGACGCCTTCACGTCGTCGGTGTAGATTTCGAGTTGGGGTTTGGTGTACATCTTGGCTTCGGGCGACGCGCACAGGTTGCGGTTGCCTTGATAGGCCTCGACGCGCGGACAGCCTTCCTCGATGAGCACCTTGCCGGCGAAGGCTCCAACGGCCTGGTCGCTGAGCACGTACTTGAACATCTGGTTGCTCGAGCACCGTGGTGCGCTGTGCCTCACAAACGAGCGGGTGTCGACGTGCTGCGAGCCGCTGGCGATGGTCATGCCCAGCAGCTGTGTGCTGGCACGCTCGCCTTCAACCTCGATGTGATAGTTGTTGCGGGTGAGCCCGTTGGTGAGTGTGATGCCGTCGATGAGCAACTCGCTTCCGTCGTGCTGCTCGGCGAAGATGGTGGACACGCGCCGCGTGTCGGCGTTGCTCTCCTCGAGGTCGTAGTAGTCGACGGTGGCGCGCGGGCCTAAGACCATCTCTACCACTTGCAGATTCAGGCTCTGCACGCCGCTGCCCTGGGTGTGGTCGCACGCCAGCAGGCGCACGTGGGAGTCGGCCTCGGCCACCACGAGCAGGCGGCGCACCGCCATTGTGGGCCGTGCCGCCGAGAGGATGTTGAGCAGCTGGATGGGTTTGGCCGCTGTCACGCCCGCGGGCATGTAGACCAGCAGACCGTCCTGCGCCAGCAGTGTGTTGAGTGCTGCGGTGGCGTCGCCCTTGTGCGACAGCCGTCCCAGATGCGCGGCAAGCACGTCGGGATGGTTGTGTGCCGCCTCGGTGAAGGTCTCCACAATAGGGCCGTTCAGGTTGCGCCGGGCCAGGTGGCCGATGTGCGGCACATCGTTGAAGGTGTGCAGCAGGCAGGTGCTAAGGTTGGGCACGTCGCAGCGCAGGCTCTCGGCCGGGTCGATGGGATAGTCGAGACGGGTGAGGTTGACGCCATAGTCAGGCGCAAACACGGCCTCGAGGTCGGTGGCCTCATAGTCCTCCTCGCCCTTGCGGGGCAGGCGCGCACTGGTGAGTGTGGCCAGCGCCGACGGCCGGAGCGCGTTCAGCACCGCGGGAGCGTGGCGCTCAAGCAGTCCGCTGTGTTCGCGATAGAGGTCGATGTATTGTTGCAATGCGTTCATTGGTGTTTGTGGAAATAAGATGCATTAACATGAGGCGGAGTCCCTCACTCCTCGCCGAGGCTCTGCTTGATCCAGTCGTAGCCTTTTTCCTCAAGCTCGAGTGCAAGCTCGGGGCCGGCGCTCATCACGATGCGGCCTTTGTAGAGGATGTGCACGAAGTCGGGCTTGATGTAGTCGAGCAGACGCTGGTAGTGGGTGATGACGATGGTGGCGTTGTCTTTGCTCTTGAGCTTGTTCACGCCACTGGCCACCACGCGCAGGGCGTCGATGTCGAGTCCGCTGTCGGTCTCGTCGAGGATGCTCAGCCGTGGCTCGAGCATGGCCATCTGGAAAATCTCGTTGCGCTTCTTTTCGCCGCCGCTGAAGCCCTCGTTCACGGCTCGCGAGGCGAGCTTGCCATCGAGGTCGACCACAGCGCGCCGCTCGCGCATCATCTTCAGGAACTCGCTGGCGCTGAGCTCCTTCTCGCCGTGGTAGCGCCGCTTGGCGTTGACGGCGGCCTTCATGAAGCCGGTCATCGACACGCCGGGAATCTCCACGGGATACTGGAAACTGAGGAAGAGACCCTCGTGGGCGCGGTCTTCGGGCGAGAGGGCGAGCAGGTCTTTGCCGTCGAAGGTGGCCGAGCCGCCGGTGACGGTGTAGGCCGGGTTGCCGGTAAGCACGGCGCTCAGGGTGCTCTTGCCGCTGCCGTTGGGACCCATGATGGCGTGCACCTCGCCAGCACGAACAGTAAGGTTCACGCCCTTCAATATCTCCTTGCCTTCGACCGAGGCATGTAAATCTTTAATCTCAAGCATATAGAATAAATTGTTATAAACAAAAAGAGAAGACAAAAGAACAAAAGCCTATGATGGCGGTTGACATAAGAACATAAGTTTAATTCCTTTGTCGATATGTTCGGAATTTGCGTTTTATTTGAATCTTGTCTTGATTACCATAGTTGATGAGCAATCCGTTTTCGATGCCTGTTGTGGTCAGATAGCTGACCAGTTGAGCCTCATGCGCTTCCAAAAGATGCTCTACCGCTTTGATTTCGACAATCAAGCAGTTCTCAACCATTATGTCGGTAATATAATGTCCAATGACTTGGCCATCATATTTCACTTCCAGCGAATGCTGCTGTTGAGCCAAAAGCCCAGCCTTTGTCAGTTCGATGACCAAGGCATTCTCATATATTTTCTCGAGATAGCCTGGCATCACTTTCCGGCGTACAGTCATTGCGCAATCCATCACTTGTTTGATCAGTAGTTCGATGTCCATGATGAAAAACTTATGTTCTTTTGTTTACCGGTGTCAAAGGCTTATGTTCTTATGTCTTAAAATCTCTCAGCCGATGGAGCCTTCGAGGGAGACGCTTAGCAGCTTTTGGGCCTCGACGGCGAACTCCATGGGCAACTTGGCCATCACCTCCTTGGCATAACCGTTCACAATCAGCCCCACGGCGTCCTCGGTGCTGATGCCGCGTTGGTTGCAGTAGAAGATCTGTTCCTCGTTGATCTTGCTCGTGGTGGCCTCGTGCTCAACGACCGACGAGTCGTTGCCCACCTCGATCACCGGGAAGGTGTGCGCGCCGCTGGTGTCGCTCAGCAGCAGGCTGTCGCACTGCGTGTAGTTGCGACATCCGGTGGCCTGCGGAGCGATGCGCACCAGGCCGCGGTAGCTGTTCTGGCTGTGCCCGGCACTGATGCCCTTGCTCACGATGGTGGAGCGGGTGTTGCGGCCCAGATGAATCATCTTGGTGCCCGTGTCGGCCTCCTGGCGGTTGCGCGTCAGAGCCACGCTGTAGAACTCCGCCACCGAGTGGTCGCCGCGCAGGATGCAGCTGGGATACTTCCAGGTGATGGCGCTGCCCGTCTCTACCTGCGTCCACGAGAGCTTGCTGTGGTCGCCGCGGCACAGGCCGCGCTTGGTCACCAGGTTGTAGATGCCGCCGCGGCCGTCCTTGTCGCCTGGATACCAGTTCTGCACGGTGCTGTACTTGACCTCGGCGCGGTCTTCGACGAATATCTCAACGATGGCGGCATGGAGCTGGTTCTCGTCGCGCATGGGTGCCGTGCAGCCCTCGAGGTAGCTCACGTAGGCATCGTCGTCGGCAATGATGAGCGTGCGCTCAAACTGCCCCGTCTGCGCTGCGTTGATGCGGAAATAGCTCGACAGCTCCATCGGGCAGCGCACGCCCTTGGGGATGTAGACGAACGAGCCGTCGCTGAACACGGCCGAGTTGAGCGCCGCGTAGAAGTTGTCGGTGGGCGGTACCACCTTGCCCAGGTACTTGCGCACCAGGTCGGGATAGTCGCGCACGGCCTCGCTGATGGGGCAGAAAATCACGCCCAGCTCGGCCAGACGCTCGCTGTAGGTGGTGCGCACGCTCACGCTGTCGACAATGGCGTCGACAGCCATGCCACTCAGTGCCTTGCGCTCCTGCAGGGGGATGCCCAGCTTGTCGAAGGTTTCCACCAGCTCGGGGTCGATTTCGCCCTGCTTCTTCTGCTTGGGAGCGGCAAAGTAGCTGATGTCCTGGTAGTCAATCTCTGGCAGGTGCACATGGCCCCAGGTGGGCTGGCGCAGCGTCTTCCAGTGGGCAAAGGCCTTGAGGCGGAAGTCGAGCAGCCATTCCGGCTCGTGCTTCAGCGCCGAGATGTGGCGCACCACGTCCTCGTTGAGGCCTTTGGGGATGATGGCCGTGTCGATGTCGGTCACAAAGCCGTATTTGTATTCCTGGTCGACGGCGTCGCGCAGAATTTCGTCTTGCTCCGGCTTGTGGTTGAGGGGGGTGTTATCTTGTTGTTGGTTCATAAGTCTGGTTGTTCGGGTTGTGTTGTGACGGGCTCGGCTTGCGAGCGGTAGAGCTTGAGTGAGTCGCTGGGCATGCGCTCGGCGCCGAGCACGCGGGGCATGAGGTCGAGTGTGAACTCATAGGGCTTGTTGTTCAGCGCGTGCCGGGTGCCGAAGGTGTCGGCCTCGGGGTTGTAGGCATAGAAAAGGTTGAGCGCGATGCTGAGCAGGAAGAGGTATTTGAATGCAAACAGCGCCGCACCGCCCGCGCGGTCGAGTGTGCCCAAGTGTGTGGCCTTGACCACTTTGCGTGCCAGATGGCTCGCCACGCGCAACGTGAGCGCCACCAGCAGGAACAGCAGGCTCAGGGCCACGGCCACTGCGCGGCCTCGGGGTTGATGGCCAGGAAGAACTGCGCCGCTTCGTCGCCCAGAAACAGGCACACCACGATGCCCACGGCCCAACTCACCAGCGAAGCCGCCTGACGAATCAGGCCTTTGCTCCAGCCGATGACCAGTGCCCCAAGCACGATGAGCAGGATGATGCAGTCCACGAAGGTCATATGCGCGCGGTGTTGTTAATCAAACTGCAAAATTACTCATTTTCGGCCACACTTGCGCAAACATTTCCACTCATTTTCATTTGTTCACATTTGTTGCTCATCGCAGCGCAGTTGTTGCCTGTTTGGTGCCACGGCCACCATGATGCGGCACTGTGGTAGAAGGCTATTTTTTTCGCGGCGGCCTGGAATCGCTGGCTCCGGATTTTTTGTTTTCAGTATTTATTTGTATCTTTGCAAGTTGAAAAAGAATCAGATATTATGGACACTCGGTTGATTTACCCTGTCGGGGAACAGGATTTTCCTAAGATTCGTGAGGCAGGCATGGTCTATATCGACAAGACCATGCTGATACACGAGATGGCGACAAAAGGCAGCCATTATTTTCTGAGCCGTCCGCGCCGGTTCGGCAAATCGTTGCTCATCAGCACACTCGAGGCCTATTTCCAGGGCCGCAAGGATTTGTTCAAGGGTCTGGCCATCGAGCAGCTCGAGAAGGAGTGGACTGCGTATCCCGTGCTGCTGCTCGACATGAGCCGAGGGAAATATGCCAACACTGGTTACCTGCTGTCGATGATTGATGGCCTGCTGTCGTTTTATGAGCGCCAATACGGAGTTACCTCTTCCGCCGATGCCAGCCCCGGCGCACGCCTCAACAAACTGATTGAGGCGGCCAACGAACTGACCGGCCAGCGTGTGGTGGTGCTTGTGGATGAGTACGACGCGCCCATGCTCGACAGCCAGAGCAACCCCGCCCTGCAAGCCGAAATCCGCAACATTATGCGCGACTTCTACAGTCCGCTCAAGGCGC
>CAMVDK010000141.1 GCA_947166165.1 uncultured Porphyromonadaceae bacterium | reverse complement strand
ACCAGTGGTATCCCGAGGCCGCCCGATTGATGGCGCTGCGCGGTGCCGACCTGCTCGTCTACCCCACGGCCATCGGCTACGAAAGCAGCGACACGCCCGCCGAGCAATTGCGGCAGCGCGAGGCGTGGATCACTGTGCAACGCGGCCACGCCGTGGCCAACGGACTGCCGGTGGTGGCCGTCAACCGCGTGGGGCATGAGCCCGACCCGTCGGGGCAGACGCGCGGCATACAGTTCTGGGGCAGCAGTTTCGTGGCCGGGCCGCAGGGCGAACTGCTCTACACCGCCCCCGCCGATGCCGAGGCAGAGCAAATCATCGACGTGGACATGCGCCGCAGCGAGAACGTGCGCCGCTGGTGGCCCTTCTTGCGCGACCGGCGCATCGACTGCTATGGCGACCTGACGAAGCGATTCATCGACTGAGCAACGACGTCCACATTTTTATAAGAGCAGCACCAACAACAGCATGAAAGGTGGCAACTACGAGTTCCTGACCAGCGCACCGGTGCCACGCGTGATAGGCACCATGTCGGTGTCCACCATCATCAGCATGCTCGTGGTCACGCTCTACAACATGGCCGACACCTTCTTCGTGGGCCAGATCGACACGCAGTCGACGGCCGCTGTGGGGGTGGTGTTTCCGCTCATGTTCATCATCCAGAGCGTGGCCTTCTTCTTCGGCCACGGCTCGGGCAACTACATCTCGCGCCAGCTCGGAGCCCGCCAGCCACGCCACGCCGAGGTGATGGCGAGCACAGGCTTCTTCTGCTCGCTCTTCACCGGCGTGGCCATCATGCTGCTCGGGCTTGCGCTGCGCGAGCCGCTGGCCGTGCTGCTGGGTGCCACGCCCACCGTGCTCGGCCCCACGCTCGACTATATGACCATCGTGCTGCTGGGCACGCCGTTCACGACGGCGCAGCTCACGCTCAACGGCCAGATGCGCTTCCAGGGCAACGCCGCGCTGGCCATGCTCGGCGTGGCGGTGGGGGCCGTGATGAACATCGCCCTCGACCCCATCCTCATTTTCGGCTTCGGCATGGGCATCGAGGGGGCAGCCTGGGCCACCGTGGCCGGGCAGGTGGCGAGCTTCGTGCTGCTGCTCGCGCTCACGCGCTACCGTCAGAGCATCCGCATCAGCTGGCGCAATTTCACGCCCCGGCGCGACCTGGCGGCCGAAATCGTGGCTGGGGGCACGCCGTCGCTTATGCGTCAGATGCTGGGCAGCGTGGCCACCATCATGCTCAACGTGGCCGCCGCGCGCTATGGCGACGAGGCCATCGCGGCCATGAGCATCGTGAACCGCATCGCCATGTTCGTGATGAGCACGGTGATTGGTCTGGGCCAGGGCTACCAGCCGATGTGCGGCTTCTGCTATGGCGCCGGGATTTACCGCCGCGTGCGCCAGGGGCTGTGGTTCTGCACGATGGTGGGCACGATATTCCTGAGTGTGTGTGCTGTGGCGGGGTTCGCCTTCAGCCACGACGTGATAGCCGCGTTTCGCGACGACCCTGCCGTGATTGACATCGGCTCCGACGCCCTGCGGTGGCAGGTGGCCGTGCTGCCGCTGGGCGCGCTGAGCATGTTCAGCAACATGATGATGCAGACCATAGGCATGACTTGGCGTGCCAATGTGCTGGCGGCCTGCCGGCGTGGCATCTTCTTCATCCCGCTCATCGTGCTGCTGCCGCGCTGCTTCGGGCTCACCGGTGTGGAAGCCTGCCAGGCCGTGGCCGACGTTCTCACCTTTGCCGCCACGCTGCCCATTCTGCGCAGCGCGTTGCGCGAGCTGCGCTGACAAAACCGCACGAATGTTTGGCACGTTCCACCGAAAATCGCTACCTTTGCACCTGCGTTGCGACGGTGCCGCCGGCAGGATGGCCCCGCAGCGCAATAACCGCTTAACTATCAACCGATGAAACAGACCCTGCTCATACTCACCGCCTGCTTGGCCACCCATGCCAGCGCCTGGCAGATAGGCGACTTCGTGCTCTCGCAGGCACGCCCCGCCGGCATCGGTGCCGTGCAGCCCGCCGCCGACGGCAAATACTATTATCAAATCAGCGACAATGAACGCAACATCGATCGCATAGACTACAATTCAGGCACTTCCGTCAAGCCCATGCTCCGCACCGACGAGCTCACCGGCATCACGGTGGATAGCTGGGACGGCTACGAGGTGAGCGGCGACGAGCAGCGCATCCTGCTCTGGACGAAGAGCGAAGACATCTACCGCTACTCGTTCACTGCCGACTACTATGTGCTCGACCGCCGCACTAACCGACTGACCAAGGTCAGCGAATCGGGCGGCGAGGAGATAGCGACCCTTTCGCCCGACGGCAACCGCGTGGCCTATGTCAAGGCCAACAACGCCTATGTGCTCGACCTGAACACCGGCTCCACCACACAGCTCACCCGCGACGGCGAGAAGAACAAGGTGATTTATGGCGTGCCCGACTGGGTCTACCAAGAGGAATTCGGCATGCTCAACTCGTTTGCCTGGTCGCCCGACAGCCGCACGCTCGCCTTCATCCGCTGGGACGAGAGCCAGGTGCCCATGTATTCGATGACGATGTATGAGGGCGCGTGCAACGCCAACAGCGACTATGCGCTCTATCCCGGCTCCTTCGACTACAAGTATCCCGTGGCCGGCGAGCGCAACTCGGTGGTCAACGTGGTGACCGCCGACGTGGCCACCGGCGCCACACGCACGCTGCAGCGCGAGTTCGACTACATCCCCCACCTGGCCTTCGCGCGCAACGACGCCCTGATGGTGATGACGCTCAACCGCACACAGAACGACCTGCACATCTACCGCGTGAATCCAGCCGACTTGTCGATGGCCGACATCTACCACGACACATCTGACACCTGGATCGACAGCGAACTGGCGCGCTCGGTGACCTACACCGACCGCTTTCTGGTCATCCCCAGCGAGCGCAGCGGCTACAGCCAGCTCTATCAATATGGCCTCGATGGCCAAGGCTTGATGCGCCAACTCACCACTGGCGAGGAACCCGTGACTGCCTACTACGGCCACGACGCCAAGCGAGGGCAATTTTTCTACCAATGCACCGCCGGGCCGCTGTGCCGCGTGGTGCGCAGCGTCGACGCTCAAGGGCGTGTGCGCGATGTGGAAAGCCGCACAGGCACCAACCGCGCGGCTTTCAGCAGCGACTTCAGCTACTACATCCACACCTTCAGCAGCGCCACCACGCCGCCGCAATACCGCATCGTGCGCACTCGCGACGGCCGACAGGTGCGCAGCTTGGAGACGAACGAGGACTACGCTTCGCGCTATCTGGCCCCCGATGTGCCTCGCCGCGAGTTTGTCACCTGCCAGAGCGACGGCTACACGCTCAACGGCTACCTCATCAAGCCCGCCGACTTCGACCCCACCAAGCGCTACCCCGTCATCATGTCGCAGTACAGCGGCCCCGGCTCGCAGCAGGTGCTCAACAGCTGGAAGATGGACTGGGAGACGTGGTTCGCCATGCAGGGCTACATCGTGGCCTGCTTCGACGGACGCGGAACCGGTGCGCGCGGAAAAGCCTTCGAAAGCGTCACCTACCAGAACCTCGGGCACTACGAGACCATCGACCAGGTGGCCGCCGCGCGCCACATGGCCAGCCAGCCCTGGGTCGACGCCGACCACATCGGCATCTGGGGCTGGAGCTACGGCGGCTACATGACCCTCATGGCCCTCACGCAGCCCGACCACCCCTTTGCCGCAGGCGTGTCGATAGCCCCGGTCACCAGCTGGCGCTTCTACGACACCATCTATGCCGAGCGCTTCATGCGCACACCGCAGGAAAACGCCATCGGATACGAGCAAAGCGCCCCGCTCAACCGCGTTGAGAACATGAAGGGCGATCTGCTCATCATGTTCGGCAGCGCCGACGACAACGTGCACATCATCAACGCCATGCAGTTCATCGCCAAGCTGCACGACCAGAAGTCGCAGTTCGAGATGATGGTCTATCCCAACATGAACCACTCCATCAACGGCTGCGGCGTGCGCGAGCCGCTCTACCAGCACGTGCTCAACTTCTTCGACCGCAAGCTCAAGGACAAGCAATAACCTTCCGCAACCCGCCTTCGCCATGCTCATCGTCATCACCGGCCCCACCGCCTCGGGCAAGACCGCGCGCGCCGTGGCTCTGGCACGCGCCACCGGTGGCGAAATCATCAGCGCCGACTCCCGGCAGCTCTACCGCGGCATGGACCTGGGGACGGGCAAAGACCTCGACGAGTATGGCGAGGTGCCACACCACCTGATTGACATCTGCCCGGCGGGCTACAAGTACAACCTGTTCGAATACCTGCGCGACTTCGAGACCGTGCTGGCCGACGTGCGCTCGCGCGGCCGGCAGCCCATCGTGTGCGGAGGGACAGGGATGTATGTCGAGAGCGTGCTCAAAGGCATCCAGTTGCCTCCCGTTCCCGAGAACCCGGAGCTGCGCAAGGCGCTGCATGGCCGGCCGCTGGAAGAGCTTGCGGCGCTACTGGCCACCATGAAGACGCTGCGCAACAACAGCGACATCGACACCCCGGCCCGCGCCATCCGCGCCATAGAGATTGCCACCTACTACCACGAGCATCCCCATCTCAAGGCGCTCACCGAGCCTCATCCGCTGACCGATGCAGTGGTGGTGGGCGTGATGATCGACCGAGCCACCCGCCGCCAGCGCATCAGCCAGCGCCTCGACGCGCGCCTCGAGGCCGGAATGGTCGACGAGGTGCGGCGGCTGCTCGAGGGCGGCATCGCCCCCGACGACCTCATCTACTATGGTTTGGAATACAAATTCATCACCCGCCACGTGATAGGCGAGCTCACCTACCAGGAAATGCACGACCAACTCGAAATCGCCATCCACCAGTTCGCCAAGCGGCAGATGACCTGGTTCCGGGGCATGGAGCGCCGCGGCACACCCATCCACTGGCTGCCGTGGGACATGCCCGAGCGCGACTTCACGCAAGCCGTGCTGGAGCTGGCAAAAGATTGATAATGCCCGGCTACCCGTCAATAATCCATTCTTGCAGGGGTCGAGTGACATCACATTTCACGCCCACCATGACCACCTTTCAAGTATAGAAGTGGTGCGACTGGGTGCGTTAATGTTGGTGAATTTTGGCGAGGGTTGCGTTTTATTGCTTATCTTTGCGGTTCGATTGGCTGTATGCTGAATAATGTATGATAATTTTCAAATAGATTAATTTATTGTAGACATGGAATTTTTGACTCACGACAAACTGGTGATTGTCGGCGCTGCCGGCATGATTGGTTCGAACATGGTTCAGACGGCCCTGATGATGGGCTTGACCGACGACATCTGCCTGTATGATGTGTTCTCGCCCGAGGGCGTGGCCGAGGAGATGCGCCAGAGCGGCTTTGGCAGTGTGAAAATCACCGCCACCACCGACGCCGCCGAGGCTTACACCGGCGCCAAGTACATCATCTCGAGCGGCGGCGCTCCCCGCAAGGAGGGCATGACCCGCGAGGACCTGCTGGCAGGCAACTGCAAAATCGCCGAGAACCTGGGCAAGGACATCCAGAGCTACTGCCCCGACGTGAAGCACGTGGTGATCATCTTCAACCCCGCCGACCTCACCGGTCTGGTGACGTTGCTCTATTCGGGTCTGAAGCCCAGCCAGGTGACCACGCTCGCCGGCCTCGACACCACCCGTCTGCAGAGCGCCCTGGCCAAGAAGTTCGGCGTGATGCAGGACGAGATTGAAGGCTGCGCCACCTATGGCGGCCACGGCGAGCAGATGGCCGTGTTCGGCTCGCATGTGACCATCGCCGGCCGTAAGCTCACCGACATCATCGGCACCGCCGAGTTCCCCGAGCAAGAGTGGGACGACATGAAGACTGCCGTCACCCAGGGCGGAGCCGCCATCATCAAGCTGCGCGGACGCAGCTCGTTCCAAAGCCCGGCCTACCTGTCGGTGGAGATGATCCGTTCCGTCATGGGCGGTGAGAAGTTCCGCTTCCCCGTGGGCACCTATGTGAACAACGACAAGTACAACCACATCATGATGGCCATGAAGACGACCCTCGACGAGAACGGCGCCACCTACGAGGTGCCGCAGGGCACGCCCGAGGAGAACGCCAAGCTCGACGCCAGCTACGAGCATCTGTGCAAGATGCGCGACGAGCTGGTCACGCTCGGCATCGTCCCGCCCATCAGCGAGTGGAGCAAGATCAATCCCAACCTTTGATCAATGCACTTTGAGTCCATTTAGGACATAAGTACATTTAGGAAAAGAACAAAAGAATCACGTTTTCGAGCAAAAGAAAACGTGATTCTTTTGTTCTTTTGTCTTCATTCGCTCGCAATGAGTCCGTTCAGGACAAAAGAAACAAGCTGAAAATAAAGAACAAAAGTAGGAGTATCGGTAAAACCCTGTTTCTGTGTCGGCAAGCTTTTGAGTAGTCACATCATGAGAAGCGGGATGCGCCCCCCTTTGAGGAAGGTGCATCCCGCTTCTGTAGTGCTTCGGCACTGATTGTCAGTTGCTCAGGATTTTGTTGATGAGCAGGTTGACGTCGTCGATGTCGACGTGGGTGTCGCCGTTGATGTCGGCGTAGGGCCGCAGGTCGGCGTCGGTGTTGAGCTCGAGGATGATGTTGATGAGCAGGTTGACGTCGTCGATGTCGATGCGTCCGTCGCCGTTCACGTCGCCGGGTTCACGTCCGGTGCCGGGCTCGCCGGTGTAATAGAGCGTGAAGTTGTCCACGTAGCAGGGCGCGGTCTTGCTTCCGCTCACCATGGCGAAGCGGTAGAGCACGGGCTGCTGGTTGGTGAAGCTGAGGTCCCAGATTCCCTTGACGCTTTCGCCGGCCGGCACGGTGAGCTGCGTGGCGCTGGAGCCGCGCACGGGCACGGGGGTCCAGGTGGCGCCGTCGTTCACCGAGGTGTAGAGCGTGAGCTTGGCGTCGGTGGTCTGCGGGTTGGTGGCGGTGAGCACGGCCAGGTTGGTGGCATAGTAGAGTGGGGTGACGGTCTGCATGGTGCTGGGCAGCGTCATGGCCACTTGCCGGCTGCCGTTGTGGCTGGCGATGGTGGCGTTGCCGGGTCGCCAGGTGGCGATGTCGCCCACGGCCTCGGTGCCGCTGGCCAGGTTGAGCGGGAGCTTGTCGAAGGTCTCAATCAGGTTGGGGTCGGTGCTGATGGGCGTGCCGGGCTCGCCGTTGTAGTAGACGGTGAAGTTGTCCACGTAGCACGGGTCGCTGCTGCCGCCGCTGATGAGCGCCACGCGGTAGAGCACGGCCTGGTCGATGGCGAAGTTGACATCCCACTCCAGGGTGGCGTTGCCCTTGGCGGCCACGGTGAGCTGGCTGGTGCCGGCGGCGTCTTTGAGCAGGATCCACGACGTGCCGCCGTTGAGCGAGTAGTAGAGCGAGAGCTTGGCCGGGCTGGAGGCGGTGTTGGCCGCGTCGATGGTGATGCGGTAGGCGTCGTAGTAGAGCGGCGTGGTGGAGGTGACGGTGCTGGGAGCCGTCAGGGCCACCTTGCGCGAGCCGCCGTAGCTGGCCACTGTGGCCTTGGCGGTGACCCAGGTGGCGAGGTCGCCCACGGCGGGCGTGCCGGCTTCGAGTCCGATGGGCAGCTTGTCGAAGGTCTCGATGTCGCGCTTCTCGGCGAAGGTCTGCCCGTCGGGCAGCGCTTCGAAGGTGATCACGCCGTTCTTCTCCTGGATGTTCCACAGGCAGTAGGGGCTGTTGCTGCCGGTCCAGGTCTTGAGGTTGGGCGAGGTGGTGTTGGTGAGCTTGTTGATGTTTTTGGTGCCGGGGAACGGGTCGCTGGGCAGGTCGTCGAGCGCGGTGTTGTTCCAGGCGCGGCGCATCTCGAAGTGCATGTGGCTGGGGTTGACGTTCACCTTGTTCATACTCCAGGCGGTGAGGGCGTCGGCCGAGTCGACACGCATCACAATCATGCCATGTCCGGGCAGGTATTTGTCCCACTT
>CAMVDK010000140.1 GCA_947166165.1 uncultured Porphyromonadaceae bacterium | reverse complement strand
GGACCGTATTCGACCACGGTTTTTTAGACATACGAACAAAAGCGTTTGCTTCGGCGGGACTGTAGAGCCGTCATACATGGCGGCTCGATGGCCGAGTCGGCGTGCCCACGGCCCCCAAAATGATTTTTTGTGCCTTTTTCTTGCCATTGCGCCCAATATGCTGTAACTTTGCAGCCCAGATGAGGCGAATTTTACACATATTGCTCCTGTTCGTGCTGCTCAGCGTGGTGGCGGACGGCTGCCGGCGGACCGACGGCGGCGAAGAGCGGCGGCTCGTCGCCATCGACTCGCTCATCGCCTCCCGGCCCGACAGCGCCCTGGCGCTGCTCGCCCGAGTCGACACCGCCGCCCTCGCCGAGCCCGACCGCGCCTACCACGCGCTGCTCACCGTCGTGGCCCTCTATAAAGCCTACATCCCCGCCACCAGCGACTCGCTCATCGCCCGCGCCTGGCGCTACTACGAGCACGGCGGACCCTACGACCGCCGCGTGCGCGCCATGATCCACCAGGGCACCGTGGCCGAGGAGCTCGGCCACCCCGAGCAGGCCATGCGATGGTACAAGCAGGCCGAAGCCTTCGCCCGACCCGACGACCACTACAACCGAGGCTACGCCCTCATGCGCCAAGCCGACATCTATAAGGACAACTATGCTGTCGACAACATCGACAAGTATAAGCAAGCACTATGGCAGTTCAGAGCTTGCGGCAACAGCCATTACCAAATCATCTGCTTGGCCGAAATAGGAGCTTCCTACAGCAGCACAAATGCCGACAGCACATTGGCCTACATGCACCAGGCCGATTCCGAAATGCGCGTTTCTGGCGACCATGAGCTCCGGGCAGCGAACTATACGCAACTGGCACTTTTCCATGTGTTCAACAACGATGCCGAACAAGCGCTCCACTATGCCTCATTGGCACTTGACAGTTGCCAAGCCGAACCGGCGGACAGCCTTAAATGCAGACTGATGCTCAGCTATCTCGCGGCCAAACGGTCACAATGCGACCAAGCCAGGCAGCTGCTTCCTCCTGCTGGAGACATCGCCACGCCGCAGATGCTGACACTCTTCCATGAGACCCGGGCTTTGATGGCTGCCTGCGAGGGTGACTCGCTGAACTATTTCAGATATCGCGCCGAGGCCGAGTCTCTAGCCGGTCACGAACTCCTCGTCGCGCACAGCAGGCAGCTTCATGCCGCCGAGGCCAACTATGAGGCCGCGCAAGCCCAGATTGCCATCTTGCAGGAGCATGGCCACACGATGCGCATGCTCATGCTGCTCGGCGCAGCTGTTTTGTTGATTGCTCTGCTGTGCTACATCATTTGGCGAATGCATGCCGACACCAACAAAAAAATCTTGGCCCTGCATAACGACATGAGCCAGCAACGCAGAAGTTTCGAACGGGTGCAGGCCGAACTTGACGAAGAAATCCGCCAAAAGCAGTTTGCCCTCGCCCAGGCAACCGCCCAGGCCAACGGGCAGAGCGATGAAATCAACCGCATGACTACCGAGCTGAAGGCTTTGCAGGGATTCTACGGACACCTGCAGGCGGGTATCGGCTCCATTGTGAAGTCGCTCAAGCAGCTCTCCGGGCGCGCCTACGAGTATGAGGGCAATCCCGAAAAGTTCCTGAAGACATTCAAGCGCAGTGTCAAGGAACTGAACGACAATCTTCAGTTCTGGGCCGAACTCGAGCGGCACGTCAACCGCACACACAACAATGTGATGGAACGCATTTACGAGCTACACGGGCAGCTCACTCCGCAGGAGCACCGGTTGGTGCTGCTCACGCTGCTCGATTTCGACATCATCAACATTGCCATCTGCCTGGGCTACAAAAATCCGAGCGTAGTCTCCACAGCAAAAACCAAACTCAAAAGCAAACTGAAACTCGACAAACCGCTCGATAAATACCTACAAGAACTTTCGGCTCCTGCCAATGATGCTCCCGCCGATTGACCTATGACCCCACGCATAAGCCAAAAAGAAAAATACGCCACAAAAGTTAGATATTAAACCGCTGACAATCAAAGTACTGCAAGTTTATTTGGTTAGATATTGAATTTGGCGAACCTATAGGGTTTGCAGTATTTTTGCAAAGGATTAGGCCTTGCCTACTCCAAATCATTCATTAACCAACTAAAATTCAACCTACTATGAGGACAAAAGTTTTAATCTTTCTTTTGGCAGCAACGGCGCACTTTGCAGCCGCCGAGACGACAAGGGTTGTGATTCAAAGCGGCAAATTGGCTAACGGTCACAACCACAACGAAATTCCGTCTGCTGTTTACAGCAGTCAGAATTGTGAACTTCGAGTGGATTACATTGCCAACGATTCTTTGTTGAGTGTCACACTTACCGATCCCTCAGGTGAGGAGCAGATGGTCAACGTCAGTTCACCATCGATTTCAGTACCGATCACCGGGCAGGGCGACGGTTTCGTTGTCACCGTGCGCACGGCAGATGGCAGCACCTTCGACGGTGTGTTCTCACGCTCGGGAGCGGGCACGGTCACCCTCTCCAACCACCAGGCCCTCCAGCTGGCCAAAAACCGCCGGCTTGACACGGGCGATGTGGAGTGCTATTCCGCCACTGTCGACAGAATCATCAACGACAGCGTGCGATGCCCGATAACATCGATGCCAACTGTGCAGTGGGCTTGTGACACAACTGTCAATAAATGGCTCATCGTGACAGACGAACGTCCAGGCCTTGCTACTGTACATGAGCATGGTTACTATTACATGCCGAAAACAATGTCGGTCTCTGACACGGTTCAAGTGCTGACCTACACGGGCAATGGGCCTTCGCACCAAGTGAAGCTCACACCGTTGAACTTCACTTTCGATACGAGTGCTTTTCATCGTATCGGCTCACTGAGTAGTCCGTCTGCTCCGGCAGCCATGCCGTCGCTTTGCAACGGTGTCGACAAGAGTTGGGGTGCATTGGTCATATGCCCAGATTTTTATAATTTGTACGATTATGTTGCAAGATGGAACGAATGTTCCGCCCTGTACACCATCTTGACGCAAAAGTACCACATTCCCAAATCCAGCATCATTCTTCACTTGGGAAATCTGAGCAACTACTATGATTTTGACAACAACGACATCTCTGCGGATCTTGATGGAGACGGTGTCGATGATTATGACCGCGATGCGACACGACGTACCGACTACATTGAGCGTGTGAACGCATTGCATCCATATGAGCTTCTTGTTTATTATGCCGCACCTGCATCGCTTGATGGCATATTAGGGCCTGTGTCTCTTGAAGGGATGTCGGAAACGCTTGTGCATGACCGTTTCGCCAATCTCAACGCACGTAATGTGCACTTTGTGATGAGCACTGATTTAGCCGAACACTTTGTTGATGATTTGATGGCAGAAAACCGCACTGTATCGGTGCCTTCCGGCCGACAATTCTCATTCCAGAGCATGCATTATTCCAAATGTTATTACAGTTTTGCCCATGGTTGGCTATCAGCTTTAGCAGGTCATGACATTTATACAGGCTTGCCACTGGATTATGATGTCATCGGTTATGATTCGGTGCCTGAATACCCAACCTTCGATCAACTTGTTGACTATGCTGGCGATATCGATGGATACCAGATTCTTAATGAACACGCCATGCAGAATGATTATTACGATTACCATCCATACTTTTACAGTAATGCGTCACCTTCCGCCGCACTGGGTACAACCGACAGTCATTCTTGGCTGTTGGTCCGGCAGCAGGAAGCAACCACTCCCGCCGATGTGACATGGGACAGTCCCAACATCTGGGTGCGGGATTCCAATGATGGTCTGGTCAACCAGGAGAGCGAATGCATCCAAGCCAGCGCAGGGAGCACTGTGTATGTGTACACGCGACTGACCAACAAAGGTAACACAGCATATACTGGAGGCATGAACCTGCATTTGTTCTGGTGCCGACCGTATATCAGTCTGCCTTATTATGACCCGAATGATTACTACGATGCCGAAGACGGATCGGACGCTGTACCAACCTTGATAGGAACGTTGCCAATCAATGGCACCATCATGCCTGACTCCTCAGTCATCGTCTCTTATCAATGGCAGATTCCCACCGAAGTGTCGCAGATTGGCGCTAATATTGGCAATCTGCTTTCAGTCAACCTCTCTGCACTGGTGTCCTCGGTAGGCAGTGCTGGGCTTTCTGAGGCTTACGATGACATGGCATTGCGCAAACTGCCGACAAAAAAGAACCTGATTACGCTCGAATCCCTTAAACTACCGAGAAAGTTCATCAATGCGATATCATTCTATCATGGAGGCGAAATACCAATAAGGGTGTTTTCGGGCAACTACTTGTTTTATCCGAAAGACCTTGTGCTGATAGCCGATACGACGCATACTACGGGCGATGTGTTCACTAACAGCACAGTGTACATAGATTTCGGTGATTCATTCTATCCTGCAGCCACTCAGAACACCACAGTCATGTCAGGGCAGACTCCGAAATACAGGCTGAACGGCCTAGGCAGCAGTTTTGTGCTATATACACCCATGACATACGATGGCGGTACCATCTATTTCGGCTGGAGAACGACAGGTGGCACTGTAAATGGCGGAGTTGACCAAAAATTCCATATCTCTCAATACGACATTAATGGGATTTGTCTGAATGGGCAAGGGTTCCGGCTTGTCATTCCTGCCACATCTGGTGGTGTAGGTGGCATTATGCCAGGCATTAATGCCGTTCAGATGGATGGAGGCAACTACAGCCTGACGGGAACCAACGTCAGTGCTCCTGCAACTTATGAGTGGTATGACCTTGATATGAACAAGATGAGCGAGGGAAAAACTGTTGTTGTCAATCGAAAAGATATAGGTGATGTGTGCGTACTGAAGGTGACACTCGACGAGGATGGCAACGAAGGATGTGCCGTAGCCAATCTTGCAGCTGCCGTTCCATCAATCGACCATATTTCGCCCGTGCCTATGAATGGTGACGCCGTTGTATCTTTGACATCCGGAGCGGTCGAAGGTATGTCAGTGCGTGTGGTGTCGGTGACCATGAATCAAAGTGCCATTGAGACATCGATACCCGCCGAAGCGACAAGCGTGGTACTGCCTACGACCAATCTGCCTGCAGGCCAGTACGCTGTCTGCCTGTTGCACAACGGTGGCATCGTGCAGTCGGTCAACGTGGTCAAGTGAAGCATTCCATAGGGTGAATGGCGCCGGCTTGCCGGAGTAAAATTCTGCGGCCGGCGCTTGGAACCCGACGTAAAAACAAAATCATCTTATTATTCATCATTTAAAAAACAGCAATCATGAAACGAATGAAAGTATTGCTGCTGCTCTTGGCCGTTGCCGGGGCGGTGAGCATGGCGATGGCCTATGAGCCAATCGTCAAGGAGAACAAGCAGTGGGTGTACTACCGTCTGCACATACGTAATATCCCCCAGAATTGGCCGCAAGTTGACACGCTGTTCTACCCCTGCGTGTACGAGTTCAAAGGCGACACGGTGGTCGACGGCTTCACCTACAAGAAACTATGGCGCGACTATGCCTACACCGAAGTGGTGAGCCCCGCGCCGGGTCAGCCCCACGAGATTGTGCCCAGGCATGAGCATGGGGTGGTGATGCTCGTGCGCGAGCTGGCTGAATTTGTGTATGCCCGCCGCGTGGGTTCACACCGTCCGCTTGTGGGGCACGAAGGCGCAGCGACTCCGTTGCACCAGGACATCGGGCCTGAATATAACATCTTCAAACCTACTATGTTGAAGGATATACAGCCTTGGTTTGACTCAACCCCGCTCACCAAGAAACAGCGTGAGGAGATGTTCACCTTCACCGACATGGATTTCATCACGATCAATGGCACTCAACGCCGCCGGCACATCGCGTCGTATCCCAACCGCTATTTGATCGAGGGCATCGGCTATGTGCGCACGGCGGCGGACTTGGACAGCAACCCCACCAGCTTCATCGATCTGGAGCCGGCACACTGGCTTTTCATGCTCAGCCATGTGACGGAAGACGGCGAGATTATTTTCAAAACCGACGACTACGACTTCATCCGCAGCATGGGCAGAATCTACGACCCGGACGCTCCCGAAGGAGGCGGCGATGTGCCGAGCGGGGTGTCGGAGCTGCCGGTTGATGGCGGCGCGACGGCGGCCGGCGGACGCACCTACGACATGCAGGGCCGCGCGGTGACCGGCCCCCTGCAGCCGGGCATCTACGTCCGAGACGGCCAGAAGCTGCTGGTGGAGTGAACAGAGCCTCGCCAGATGACCGAGTTTTTTTTAGACTATAAGAACATAAGGTCTATATTTGACTGCGGTTTTTTAGACATACGAACAAAAGCGTTTGCTTCGGCGGGACATCAAGAACACAAGGGATTTGGTAGGGCCTCGCCTTGGCGAGGCCCTACAGGGCTGGCGCCGGTTTGCCGGGGTCAAATCCGGCGGCCGGCGCCAAGTGTCCTTAATAAGCATATAAACATCTTATTTTGTTATTCATCATTTAAAAATCAGCAATCATGAAACGAATGAAAGCATTGCTGCTGCTCTTGGCCGTTGCCGGGGCGGCGAGCGTGGCGATGGCCTATGAGCCAATCGTCAAGGAGAACAAGCAGTGGGTGTACTATGAGTGGACATCCCAGTATGGCTCGGGAGAGATGACTTTCTACCCGACTGTTTATGAATTCAGAGGTGACACGGTGATACAAGGAAAGCAGTACCACAAACTCTGGGAAGATCGGTACATGTTCAACATCCAAACAAAAGAATTCGACCATAGCGTCGAGGTCGTCGCTTATGTAAGAGAGTCGCAAGGCACATTCAGCGTGACGGGCACCAGCTATCACTACGTTTATGCACGTCGGGTGGGGAGTTATCAACCGTTGACAGGTATGTTTTCTAGTGAGGATGAAGATGGCGCTGAATATATCGTCTACCAGTTCGGGCGCTCGATGACAGATTTTTATTATACTGTTCTCATGACAGAGCTTCAGCGCAACAATTTATTCGATTTCACTAAAGAATACCAGACCTTCGTTGACGATAACGGCACAGAACGTGTATGCTGGCCAACGTCACTGGAACAACGAAAAATCATTGAAGGGATTGGCTATGTAATCACCAACACAGGAGGAAATCAGTATTTTGTGCAGAATTTTATTGATTTGGAGGCACGCCGCGACATGATGCGAATATTCAGCCACTTGATTGTGAACGGAAAGATCACGTTCAAAGGCGATGCTTACGATTTCATTCATGAGCATGAAATATACGCTCCCGAAGGCGGCGGCGATGTGCCGAGCGGGGTGTCGGAGCTGCCGGTTGATGGCGGCGCGGCGGCCGGCGGACGCACCTACGACCTGCAGGGCCGCGCGGTGAACGACCCCTTGTCGCCGGGCATCTACATCCGCGACGGCCAGAAGCTGCTGGTGGAGTGAACAGATGCCTCGCCAGATGACCGAGTTTTTTAAGGTGGGTTCTATAAATTGCTTGAGCCGAATTGGGCTTGATTGCTGAGCAGGTTTTGGCTCAAGCTGCGCGAAGCAGTAGCGGGCTACGGTTCAAGCAGTTGAGACAAAAGATGCCAGCAAGCAACCCAAGGCGGCCAAAACCATTCATTACTTTTTTGCAATTTATAGAACCCACCTTTAGACTATAAGAACATAAGGTCTATATTTGACTGCGGTTTTTTAGACATACGAACAAAAGCGTTTGCTTTCGGTTGGACTGTAGAGCCGTCATACATGGCGGCTCGGTGACTGAGTTTTTTTAGACTAAAAGAACATAAGTACCATATTTGACTGCGGTTTTTTAGACATACGAACAAAAGCGTTTGCTTCGGCGGGACATCAAGAACACAAGGGATTTGGTAGGGCCTCGCCTTGGCGTGGCTGGATGACCGCGTCAAAACGCCGCATCATCGCGTCAAACCCGCCGAGGGTAGGGTCATGACCTGTCATGGCCGGATAGCCGAATTCATTGGCAACCAATACGAGACGAATTCTGCAAAAACCAGTGCTTCGGCCACCGGGCGTGACAGGTCACGCCCCTACAGTCGCAGGGCCCGATG
>CAMVDK010000139.1 GCA_947166165.1 uncultured Porphyromonadaceae bacterium | reverse complement strand
CTGCCACGACCAGCGCCGATGCGTGCTCGTCGGGCGAGGGCAGGTCGACCGACACATGCCACTGCTCGCCGCGCTCGTTCACGCCGCAGGCCACCACCTCGCCGCCAATCTCGACCAGGAAGTTGCCGACGCCGTTGCGGGCCAGCATCCGTCCCACTTCGTCGCAGGCCAGCCCTTTGGCAATGCTGCTGAAGTCGAATTGCACGCGCGGGTCGTTCTTCACCAGCACGCCGCCTTGCAGGCTCGTCTTGCCTATGCCCACCATCTGGAGCAGGCTGTCGATGGCCGATGGGGTGGGGCTGACGCCGGTCTTGCGGCCGAATCCCCAGGCATCGACCAGCGGGCGCACCGTGGGGTCGAAGGCACCGTCGCTCTCGGCGTTCACCTGCCGTGAGGTGGTGTAGAGCTGCAGCAGGATGTCGTCGAGCCGGGCCGCCTCGTTGCGGTTCACCCGCGCAAGGAGCGACGAGTCGTTGAACATCGACGCACTCGCGTCCACACGCCGCAGCACCGCCGCGATGCTGTCGGACAGCGGCCGCGCCGACTCATAGGTGATGTGGTATTCTGTGGTCCACACATTGCCCTGGTCGGTGTGGTAGCGCTTGGCCGGACGGTGGGTGAGCCACATCGCCGCCACGCCTGCCACGGCCGCCAGAACCACCGCCACATAGCGGCGCTTGAACGAAACCTGCGTGCTCATATAGTCGATAAGTTGTGGAATAATTTTGCAAAGTTAGGCCAAAAAGACGGCAAAATCAACGTTTTTCACGAGTTTTCACACATCAAGTAGCCGCGCATTGAAAAATAATGATTAGTTTTGGAGTCTGAATCAAAAATTGGAAGGTATGAAAACGATTCGCACCATACTTTTAGTCGTGCTGATGGCCGCCGCTCTGCCGGCCGTGGCGCAGTTCCGCTTCGGCCCCAAGGGTGGGGTGGTGGTGAGCAAACTGAGTTTCAACAAAGACGCGCTGTCGAACGACAACCGCGCCGGCTGGTGTGCCGGTCTGCAAGTGGACCTGGGTCTGCCCGTGACCGGTCTGGCCGTCGACGCGTCGCTGCTCTACAGCCATCGCAACGACTACTTTTCGCACGACGGAGTGACCTACCGCCGCGACTACATTGAGATTCCGTTGCACCTGCGCTACGGATTCTCGATTATCGCCGTCAACCGCTTTTTGATACCATACGCCTTCACAGGGCCCAACTTCTCGTTCCTGTGTTCCGAGAGCAAGGACCTCAAGTGGGAGAACCGCTCGGCCTTCACATCGTGGGACGTGGGCTTCGGTGTCGAGCTGTTCCGACACCTGCAGCTGCAGGCCAGCTATGGCATTGGCATCACCGAAGCCTTCAAGCAGGTGGGTATCAACAAGGAAAGCGATGTGATCACCGGCAAGGACCGCTGCTGGACCATCAGTGCCGCTGTGCTGTTCTGAGAGGCGAAGAATGCTTGAACAGGCGGGTGCCAACGCGGCTCGCCAGATGATGGGATGAAACTGACGGTGAAGTGGATATATCGCGTCGTGCGTTCGGTGCTGGTCACGGCGCTGGTGCTGGCGGTGGTGCTGTTCGCATCGCTCTATGTGGCCCTGCAGCTGCCTGCGGTGCAAGAGCGCATCAAGGGCGAAGGCGAGCAGGCGCTCAGCCAGTTGCTTGGCACGCAGGTCACCATTGGCCATGTCGACATCAAGCCCTTCAACCAGCTGGTGCTCCACGACGTGACCGTGCCCGACCAGCAGGGCGACTCGCTGCTGCATGTGGCCACGCTGGGCGCTGGCATCGACCTGGGCACTCTGCTCGGCGAGCGGCGGTTGCTGTTCACCTACGGCGAAATCATCGGTCTGAAAGGTCACATCACCCGTCCCGATAAAGACAGCCCCACCAACCTGCAATTCATCATCGACGCTTTCAAGCCCAAGCCCAACCAACCTCCCAAGCCTTTCGATGTAGAGATACGCGGTGTGGTGATCCGCCAGAGCGAGCTCACCTACGACGTGCTCAACCAGCCCCGCAAGCCACAGCAACGCTTCGACGCCAACCACATCAATGTGGCCGACCTGCGCGCCGACGTGTCGCTGCCACGGCTGCGGAACGGCGATTTCCATATTCAAGTCAAGCGACTGGCGCTGGCCGAGCAGAGCGGCTTTGCGCTGAAGAATCTGTCGGCCAACACCATAGTGACCGACACCCTGCTGCGCGTGGAAGGACTCGACATCGAGCTGCCTCGCTCGCACGTGCGCCTTGCCGATGTCGAGCTGGCCTACAGCTCGATGAGCAATCTGGGTCACGAGCTGGGCGCGATGTCGCTGCCCATCGCCACCGAGCAGAGCACCGTCACGCCGGCCGACCTCAAGGCGTTTGCGCCCCAACTGGGGGCGTGGACCGAGCCGCTGGCAGTGTCGACCGCTGTGGTGGTGACCCCCAATGCCGGCGATGTGCATATCGGCAAACTGAAGGTGGCCGACAGCAACCACGAAATCAATGTCGACCTGACGGGCTATCTGACCGGGCTGAGCAAGACCGGAGAATTGCAGTTCTCCTTCCCCCGGCTCAAGGTGGATGCCTCGCAGGGCATCTTGAAGCGGGTGATGGCCATGATTCCTACTGTGTCGGCTCAGGCGCGAGCCCTTGTGGAGCGCTGCGGCAACGTGAGCGTCAACGCCGCGGTGCGCGGCAACCGGCAAGCCATCAAGGTGGACGGCACCGCCGCCACCAGCTTGGGTGCCGTCGACATGAAAGCCGCCCTGGCTGGTGGTGATGCCAAGGTCGTCAAGGGGCAGGTGTCGACCACAGGAGTGAATATAGGCCGGCTGCTGGGCAAGACCGACCTGCTGGGCGAAGTGGCTGCCACAGCCGACATCGACTTGAGCCTGAAGGGCGGCGAGGCCACGGGTGGCCTGAAAGGGCGTGTGGATCATATCGACTTCAAGGGACGGCGCATTCATGGCATCACGGCCGATGTGACAGCCGATGCCGGCCACGTCTACGCCGGCCGAGTGACCGTCGACGACGCCACCGCCTCGCTCGACGTCGAGGGACAGGTTAAGCTGGCAGGAGCCGACACGCGCATCGAGGCCACGGCACTCGTGCGTCACCTCACTCCCGCGGCATGGGGCATGAAGGGAAAACTCGCCCACGGCACCATCGCGTTGCAAGCGCGGGCCGACTTTGTGGGCGACAAGCCCGACAACGCCACCGGGTCGCTGAACCTGAGCGACTTGGTCTACACCACGCCGAGCGGCACAATCGTCAGCTTCGACCACATCGACATCGAGGCCGACAACACCTCTTCGCCCCAACATATCGGCCTCGACTGCGACTTCCTGCATGGCGACATCACCGGCCAATACAGTTTCAGCACCATCGTGCCGGCCGTCAAGGGGCTACTTGCGCAGGCCTTCCCGCAGTACTTTGGCGGCAACACTTCGCACGGTGGTGCGCCCAACGATGTTGATTTCCACTTCACCTTGCAGCCCTCCGACGACCTGCAGCAGTTGCTCTCGCTGCCCGTGCGTGTGCTCGACAAGGCCGAGCTCAGCGGCCGCATCAGCGAGTCGGCCTCCGGCATGGATGTCCTGCTCACGGCGCCCTATCTGCTGCAAGGCAAAAAGGTGATTGAGGGCACCACGCTCACCGCGCGCCTCGACAGTGCCTCGCGCTCGGCCACGCTGCATGCCAGCAGCCTCGTGCCTTCGAAGAACGGAAAAATAGCTGTCGACGTCGACGCTGCCGGGGCCGCCGACCGCCTCGACGCCAATCTGGCTTGGCGCGTGATGCGCCCGGAAGGCTTTCACGGCAACCTCAACCTCTCGGCGCTGCTGGAGCGCACCGCCGACCGCCGCCTCAACGCCACCATCGACGTCAACCCGTCGCAGCTCGTGTTCAACGACACGGTGTGGACCGTGGAGCCTGGCCGCGTGCGCATCGAAGACGGGACCACCATCGTGGAGCACCTCGAAGGCCACAACGACCGCCAGAGCGTGCGCATTGCCGGCACCGTGTCGCGCAATCCCGACCACGAGCTCTGCCTCGAGCTGAACGATGTCAGCCTCGACTATGTGTTCGAGACACTCAACATACCCAATGTCGACTTTGGCGGTCGCGCCACTGGCAAGTTCTATGCCAGCGACCTGCTCTCGGGCGCTCCGCGACTGGCCACGCCCGGCCTGCACGTGGCGGCACTGTCGTATAACGACGCCGTGATGGGCGACGCCGACATCCAGAGTCACTGGAACAACGACGAGAAAGCCGTGGCCCTGCGTGCCGACCTCGCGCAGCAGTGGGGCGGCAACACCATCATCGACGGGGCCATTTTCGTGGCCGACGATTCGCTCAACCTCACCATCGACGCCCAGCGCGCCAACGTGGCCTTCATGAAGCCCTTCATGGCCGCCTTTGCCGACGATGTGCAGGGCCACGTCAGCGGGCATGCCGTGCTGGCTGGCAACTTCAGCACCATCAACCTCGCGGGCGACGTCTTGGCCGACTCGCTCAGCCTCAGGCTCGGCTACACCGGTGTCACCTACACCTGCGCCGGCGACTCGGTGCACATCGTGCCCGACTACATCCGCTTCGACGGCGTGCGCCTGCGCGACCGCGACGGACATCAGGCCCGGCTCAGCGGCTGGTTGAGGCACCGGGCGTTCCACGACCCGGTCTTCGAGTTCGCCGTCACCGACGCGCACGACCTGCTGTGCTACGACACCACCGAGGCCGACAACCCCGTGTGGCATGGCACCATCTACGGCAACGGCGCCGCCTTTGTCACCGGCGAGCCCGGACGCGTCGACATCAAGGTGAACATGACCACTGCCCCGCGCAGTTCGTTCACCTTTGTGCTCAGCGACGCCCTCGAGGCCAGCGACTACAACTTCATCACCTTCCGCGACCGCGGGCAGGCGGCCGACAGCATCGCCGGCCACACCGTTGCCGAGCTCGACACGCTGCCCGAGGCCGTGAGGCGCTACATGGCCCAGGCGGCCAAGCAGGAGCAGTCGCAGCCCACCCACTACAGCATCGACCTGCAAGGCGACATCACCCCCGACGCGGCGCTGGTGCTGGTCATGGACCCCGTGGGCGGCGACCGCGTGAGGGCCACCGGACGGGGAAGCATGCGCATGACCTACAACGACGCCAACGAGATGGCCGTCTTCGGCACCTACACCCTCGAGCGGGGCAACTACAACTTCACCCTGCAGGACATCATCATCAGGGACTTCACCATTCGCGACGGCAGCTCGATCACCTTCCAGGGCGACCCCTATGCCGCTGTGCTCGACCTGCAGGCCGTCTATGCGCTCAACGCCAACCTGCGCGACCTCGACGAGAGCTTCGCCAGCGACAAGGAAATCAACCGCACCAATGTGCCCGTCCACGCACTGCTGCGCGCCAAAGGCCCCATCAGCCAGCCCGACATCAGCTTCGACCTCGAGTTCCCCACGCTGGCCACCGACGCCTACCGCAAAGTGCGCTCCATCATCAGCACCGACGAGATGATGAACCGGCAGATCATCTACCTGCTCGCACTCAGCCGCTTCTACACCCCCGAATACATGAACCCCAACGGCAACAGCGCCCGTGGCGGCGAACTGGCCTCGGTGGCCTCGACCACCATCTCGTCGCAGCTGTCGAGCATGCTCGGCAAGATGAGCGACAAGTGGAGCATCTCGCCCAACTTCCGCAGCGACCGGGGCGACTTCAGCGACATGGAGGTGGACGTGGCTCTCCGCAGCCAGCTGCTCAACAACCGCCTGCTGCTCAACGGTAACTTCGGCTACCGCGACAACACCTACAGCAACCAGGGCAGCAACTTTGTGGGCGACTTCGACATCGAGTACCTGCTCACGCGCCGAGGCACACTGCGCCTAAAGGCCTACAACCACTTCAACGACCAGAATTACTACATCCGCAACGCCCTCACCACTCAAGGCGTGGGCGTGATGTGGAAACACGACTTCGACCGTCCATTCGATTTCTTGCGCCCGCCAGCTGCGCCCGCCGCCGCGCCCGCCGACTCCATCCAGGGCAAGGCACCTTGACCGTTTTGCGCGAATTGCCTCCACGGCACCGCCGCAAGCAAGCCATCGCCAAGCAGCACCCGCGCGTGCAGGCCAAAAATCGATAATTTGAACAGTGTCCAAATAAGAATGTGAGTGAATTTTGGTTTTCGATTTTCGGAACTGCTTGCAAATCGCAAAAAAATGGCACGTTTTTATGGCTCGGTTTTCGGTAGGGGTGTGGAACATACTTTCTCAAACGCTTGAAAATTAAGCATGTTTGAACAGCGTTTTTGTTTTCACATCGATGCTCGAAGTTCTCGGCATAACGCTTTGAATGATAGAGCGATATATCAGATTTGAATTTTGCAAATTTTTTAGGCAGTTTTTTTTCTGAAAAGTTTGAGCGAACTTTGTAGTGCCAAAAGCCCCTCCGAGGCCAGAGCACCTTATTATATTATTATCGCAAAACACCGGCATGAGCCAGATTGAGCAACAATGGAACCAGTGCCTTGAAATCATCAAGGCCAACCTGCCCGCCGAGCAATTCAATGCTTGGTTCGTCCCCATTGTGGCCCAAAGCTTCGACGGCTCAAAGCTGGTGATCAAGGTGCCGAGCGACTTTTTCCGCGAGCGCATCGAGGAGCAATACCTGCATCTGCTCAAGAGCGTGATAGGGCGCGTGTTCGGGCCAGGCACCAAGCTCTTCTACAAAGTCAACGTGGCCAAAGGCGTGCAGGTCGACATGGCCGACGGCGGCGAGAGTTCCATTCTCAAGAACGGCGCCAAGCTGCATCCCGCCGCGCTGGCCAACCCCTTCGACGAACCCGTGCTCGACGACATCGACCCGCAGCTCAACCTGCGCTATACCTTCGACAACTACTGCCAGAGCGCGTGCAACCTGCTGCCGCTGAGCATTGCCCGTGCCATTACCGACAATCCTGAGTGCAAGACCTACAACCCGCTCTTCGTGTTCGGCAGCACCGGCGTGGGCAAGACCCACCTCATCCAGGCAATAGGCATACGCATCAAAGAGCGCAACCCGCGGGCTAGGGTGCTCTACGTGCCCGCCAAGGTGTTCGAAAGCCAGTACACCTCGGCCGTGCCCAAGGGGAAGGTGAACGACTTCATCGCATTCTACCAGAGCATCGACGTGCTCATCATCGACGACGTGCACGACCTGGCAGGAAAGCCCGGCACACAGAACACCTTCTTCCACATCTTCAACCACCTGCATCAGAACGGCCGTCAGCTCATCATGAGCTGCGACAGCCGTCCGAGCGACCTCGATGGCATCGAGCCACGGCTCATCTCGCGCTTCAAGTGGGGCATGACCGTCGAACTCGGCAAGCCCGACTACGAGCTCCGCCGGCAGGTGCTCGCCCTGCGCGCCGCGCAAGACGGCCTCACCCTCGGCGACGACGTGCTCGACTTCGTGGCCGGCAGCGTCACCGAGAGCGTGCGCGAACTCGAGGGAATCGTGGTCTCGCTCCTCGCCCATGCCACCGTGATGGGCAGCGACATCACTGTCGAGCTGGCACAAAGCGTGATCGCCAACACCGTGAAGGTGGCCAAAAGGCAGTGCACCTTCGAGTATATGGTCGAGACCGTGGCGAATTTCTATCATGTCGACGTCGAAGACATTTACGGCAAGTCGCGCAAGCGCGAAATCAGCGACGCCCGTCAGGTGCTCATGTACTTCGCCAAGACCCTCGGGCAGATCTCGTCCACCAACATCGGCCTGCGCCTGCAGCGCAACCACGCCACCGTCCTGCACGCCTGCAAGCAAGTCGAGCAGCGCCTGTCGGTGGAAAAATCGTTCCGCGAAGAAATCGAGCAAATCAAAAGCCAGCTCACCTGACCCCCTCCGCCCCCACACCAGTCCAAGCCCAAAACCGGCGCAATGGCAAAATAAAACGGACACCGGCAACCCCCTGTGTTCGTGTCCTTTCCACCCATGACGGCAGTATCAATCAACGACAACTCACGGCTATCAACGACAATGATTCACAAGCAAACGAATGCAGCGAAAAGTCCAGTTGCCTAATTTAATCGTAACCACGCCACATTCGGCGTATTTTGAGGCAGCAAAGGTATGGAAACCCCGGCAGCCGACCAATGACGGTTTAAGATAAAC
>CAMVDK010000138.1 GCA_947166165.1 uncultured Porphyromonadaceae bacterium | reverse complement strand
TGGGCATGGCGCGACTTGCTTGGGGGCGGCGATGGGATCGCCGCTCGCGGTTTTGAGACTTGCTACTTCACATATGGCTTGATGGCGTCGCGCCAGACGAGGTAGGCGGGGCCGAGAAGGTGAAGGCCGTCGTTGGTGTACTCGGCACGGAGGCGGCCCTGCTCGTCGGCAAAGAGGGGGTAGAGGTTGATCCAGGTCACTTCCTGCCGTCGGGCCACCTGCTCGAGGAGGCGGTTGGCGTCGACCACCACCTGCTCGCGCCCCACGAGGAGCTTCCACTCGCGCACCTGGTTGTTGAACGGGAGCATGGACTGGAGGTAGATCTTGGTGCGCGGGCTGTAGGCCTTGATGAGCACGATGAGCTTTTCGGTGGCGCGTGCAATGCTGTCGGCCGTCACGCCATGCGACACATCGTTGACGCCGCTCATGATGAATACTTTGGCGGGCTGCCCCACCAGAATGGGCTTCATGCGCTCATAGAGGCCCTGGACGATGTCGCCCACAATGCCCCGGTTTTTGACGTTGGGATTGTCGAGCAGTTCGTTCCACTCGGCGCCGTCGGTGAGGCTGTTGCCGAGCATGATGATGTCGCTCTCGCCCACGGGCAGGAGGTCGAAGAGCGTGGCGCGGCGGGCATAGTACACGTCGCCGTTGGCTTGGCGATTCTCGACGATTGCGCTAGCTGGAGCCTTGGTGCCGGCGGCATCGGTGCTGGTGGCCTCTTTCGATTGCGCACATGAGGCGAGGGCCACCAGCAGGCAAGCCACGATGATGAGGTGATGTTTCATTTTTGCCAAATATCGATGAGTTGAGACAGTGTCGGGACATGCGACGTTCAGCGCCGCTGCCTGTAGGCCTCCTCGGCGCGCTTCACCGAGCCGTGGAGCAGGAGCAGGCGTTTGGCCTCGTCGTAGCCGATGCCGAGCATCTCCACGAGCCAGCGCGTGCCACGGTCGACGAGCTTCTGGTTGGTGAGCTGCATGTTGACCATCTTGTTGCCCTTGACGCGCCCCATCTTGATCATGACGCTGGTCGAAATCATGTTGCAGATGAGTTTCTGCCCGGTGCCGCTCTTCATGCGCGAGCTGCCGGTGACGTATTCCGGCCCGACAATCATCTCGATGGGAATCTCTGCCTCGTGGCTGATGGGCGCGTCGGGGTTGCTGGTGATGGCCGCCGTGAGGCACCCATGCTCCCGCGCGTCGCGCAGGGCACCGATCACGTAGGGTGTGGTGCCCGACGCGGCAATGCCAATCACGGTGTCGCGGTCGTTGACATTGTATTGCTGCAAGTCGAGCCATCCCTGATGGGTGTCGTCCTCGGCGTTCTCGACAGCGCTGCGCAGGGCCACGTCGCCACCGGCAATGATGCCGATAATCCACCCCGGGTCCATGCCGAAGGTGGGCGGGATTTCGCTGGCGTCGAGCACCCCGAGCCGGCCGCTGGTGCCGGCGCCCATGTAGAAGATGCGCCCGCCACGATGCATGCGCTCGACGATGGCGTTGACGAGTTTCTCGATTTGCGGTATGGCCTGCTGAACAGCATCGGCCACCTTGTGGTCCTCCTGGTTGATTTCGGTGAGGATTTGGTGTACCGACTTCGTTTCTAGGTCGTTGTAGAGCGAGGGTTGCTCGCTGATTTTGATGAAAGCCATTCGGATTTGCTGTTACTTTGTGCTGTGATACTTGATGAGTCCCTCCATGGGGTTCTGGATGATGGTGCCCACGGTGATGCCGCGCGCGGCAGCGGCCTCGAGCAAGACCGGCTTCTGGACAAAGGCGATGGACCCCACAAAGTTGACCGACAGCTCTTTGTAGCCCTTGTAGCTCTCCACGTTGCGCACAAAGAAGGCCGTGAACGCGTTGAAGACCAGGTCGTGGATGGCTGGCTCATTGATGTTTTTCTGCAAGAAGGGCGCAAAGTGGGCCAGATAGCGGTTGGCGGCCGGCTGGCGGTAGACGGCGTTGATGATCTGGGTGCGGTCGGTGTTGTACTCTTTGAGGAATTTTTCGCACAGGTGCTCGGGCAGTTGGTGCTTGAGCACGTCGCCCACGAGCAGCTTGCCCATCACGGCACCGCTGCCCTCGTCGCCGAGAATGTAGCCCAGGGGCGACACGTTGTCGACGACGCGATCGCCGTCGTAATAGCACGAGTTGGAGCCAGTGCCCAGTATGCAGGCAATGCCGGGGTTGCGTCCGCACAGCGCCCGCGCGGCACCAACGAGGTCGGTCTCGATTTCGATGCGGGTGGCCGACGGCAGGTTGGCCTGCAAGGCCCCACGCACGTGGCTCTTGATGTCGTCGCTGATGATGCCGGCGCCGTAGTAGTAAACTTCGTCGACGGGATAGCCGGGCAGGTGCGGCAGCAGTTCGTCGTGGATGCACTTGGTCATTTCTTCCTGCGTGAGCAGCAGGGCGTTCATGCCTGTGGTGAAGATTTGGGCAACCTTCTCGTTGCCGTTGAGCAGGCACCAATCAATCTTGGTCGACCCGCAGTCTGCGATTAAAATCATACAATTGCACTTTATGAGCAAGAAGCAAGGGCAGCTCTATGTGGCACATCGTGATGCCGGATTGCCGCCGGAGGCTTGATTCTCGGCTCTTGGTTTATATTTTTATGTAAATTTTCTTTTTGTAGAGCGCATAGCCAAAGCACCAGGTGATAAGCACAAAGATGATGGCATAGGCGAGCGAAGCGGCTTCGTCGACCACAAAGACGGCCTTGCACGCGTCGTGGATGAGCGTGTGGAGCGTGATGGGCGTGTCGCCGTCCATGCCGAAGCGGATGGCTCCGAAGGCGATGGCCAGCACGGTGCCCACCAGGTAGCAGAACAGCGGGTTGACGCCAAAGGCCTGGAAGAAGCGGCACCAGCGCTTGTGGCCGCGCACATCGATGAAATAGATGAGCATGGCCAGGCAGCACGAGGCCATGCCGCAGGTGATGAGCACGTAGGACGACGTCCACGCCTTCTTGCTGCACGGAATGCCATATTGCAGGAGCCAGCCCACCAGGAGCATGACGCTGCCCCAGATGGCAATCTGCACGATGCGGTCGCGGTTGTCGTGAATCTCGGTGAGGCACTTGCCCACCATGAAGCCGATGAGCACATGGGCGATGCACGGCAGCGTGCTCAAGATGCCCTCGGGGTCGAGCGCCAGCTTCTCGCCAAAAGCGCTCTCGTGGTACATGTGCTCGTCGCCGAGCACGGCCAGGTCGACACGCGAGAGAATGTTGTGGAGCGAGAACTCATATCCGCTGCCCGTGCCCAGAATGATGGCATACACCACCAGAATGAGGCCGATGAGCCAGGGTATGAAGCGCTGCTTGAAGAGCACGGCGCACATGGAGCCGAAGAAGTAGACCAGCGCCAGACGCTGGAAGACGCCCAGAATGCGCAGGTCGCCGAACATGCGCTCGAAGAAGTGCGACTCGGGGTTGTAGAGCCCCCGGAGCCACATGCCGAACCATTGCACTGCCCACCCGATGAGGAAGAGCACCACGGTGCGGCGCACCACCTTGACCATAAGCGCCCGTGTGGGCTTGAAGTTGAACTTGCGCAGCGAGAAGAACATCGACACGCCCATGACGAAGACAAAGAACGGGAACACGAGGTCGGTGGGCGTGAGTCCGATCCACTCGGCATGCTTCAGCGGTGCATAGAGATGGCTCCACGAGCCGGGATTGTTGACCAGCAGCATGCCGGCTATGGTGATGCCGCGCAGAATGTCGACGGCAAGCAGACGTTTGGATTCTTTCATAGATTACGGGTCTTGGGTTGAGTGCATTCATCAATAAGATAGACGAGCGACTGGTAGGGCACTCCGCTGTGGGTGGAGAGTCCGATTTCGCAGGTGCGGCTGTTGGAGAATCCGCGCTTGATGCCTTCGCGCTCGACCACCGGCCGAAGCTTGCGCAAGGCATAGGCATTGAGTTCGGGGTGCGTGAACCCTTTGTCGCCGGCAAAGGCGCAGCACCCCACCCCCTCGGGCACCACCACATGAGTCGAGCAGCGGCGGGCCAGGTCGAGCAGTTTGCCGTCGATGCCCATCATGCGCGTGGAGCAGGTCAGGTGGAGGGCCACCGGCTCGTCGGTGGCGGTGAACTCAAGGTCGGCGGCCACCTGGTCGTGGATGAACTCCATCAGCTCGAGCGGCTTGAGCTGGTTGAAATGCTGGCGCATGTGGTGCAGGCACGGACTCTGGTCGCACACCACTGGCCACCGGCCGCCCTCGCTGGCTTGCAGCAGCGCCTGCTCCAGCTCGTCCGCCTTGCGCCGGGCCACATCGGGCATGCCTTTGCTCTCCCATATCATGCCGCAGCACATCTTCTTCATGTCCTTGGGGAAGATGACCTGCCACCCGGCCTTGTGGAGGAAGGCGACCACGGTGTCGACCAAGTCGCGCTCCACGCCGTGGCTGGAGCGCCCCATGGTCTGGTTGAGGCAGCTGGGGAAATAGACCACCCGCCGACCGGAGCCGGTGTCGGCCGGAGCGGTGACGCGGCCTTTGCGGGGCTTGGGCAGTTCGGGAGTCCACAAGGGCAGTCCCGCTTTGTGGAGCAGGCGCCCGGTGGCCGTCACGCCGCTACGGCCCATCACGCTGCCAGCGGCATCGGCCACATAGAGCAGCGACTTGATGCCGCGCTTCACGCCCAGGAAATGCCGCGCGGCAAAATCGCCCACGCTGTGGACCAGCGTGCCTGGACGGTGCGCGTCTTGGCGCAGGTGGTGGGTCAGTTCGCCCACGTTGATGCGCATCGGGCACGACGTGCTGCACAGGCCATCGGCCGCACAGGTCTGCTCACCGAGGTAGCGATACTGCTTCTCGAGCCTCGCCAGCCGCTGCGGGTCTTCGCCGGTGCGGCGCAGGCGAGCCATCTCGCGCTGGACGATGATGCGCTGCCGGCTGGAGAGCGTGAAGCCGCTGCTCACGCAGTTCACCTCGCAGAAGCCGCACTCAATGCACCGGTCCACCTCGTCGTCGACCATGGGCATGGGCTTGATGTGGGCCACGTAGCTGTCGGGGTCGTCGTTGAAAATCACTCCGGGGTTGAGGATTCCCTCAGGGTCGAAGAGGTGCTTCACTTGGCGCATGATGTCGTATGCCTCGTCGCCCCACTCCCTGCGCACGAAGGGGGCCATGTTGCGCCCGGTGCCGTGCTCGGCCTTTAGCGAGCCGTCGTACTTGTCGATGACCAGGCTCACGGTGGCCTCCATGAGGCGGCGGTAGCGCGCCACATCGGCCTCGGTGTCGAACTTCTGGGAGATGATGAAATGGTAGTTGCCCTCAAGCGCGTGGCCATAGATGCAGCTGTCGTCGTAGCCATGCTCAACGAGCATGTTGGCCAGGTCGACGGTGGCGTCGGGCAGGTCGTCGATATGGAAGGCCACGTCCTCGATGATGACGGTGGTGCCCAGCGGCCTTGTGCCGCCCACGCTGGGGAATATGCCCGAACGAATGGCCCAATACTTGCCATATTCCTTCGGGTCGCTGGTGAAGCGTGCCGGCACGTAGAGCTCGAATGGCTCCAGCACCCGTTTGATTTCGTTGATGTTGCGCTCAAGTTCTTCAGGAGAGTCGGCAAAGGTCTGGATGAGCACGGCCGTAAGGTTCTCGCCGGTGTTGTCGTCGACGCTGGCGAGCGACTTGCTGTCGAGGATTTCGGCGCAGTGCACCGGCGCCTGCTTCATGGCCACCACGGCCTCGCAGGCGCGGCGCATCTCCTGGAAATAGAGCATGGCGCTGGCGCGGTGCGGATAGAGGTGGCCGGTGGCCATTGTGAACTGGCTGGCGAAAGCGAGTGTGCCCTCGCTGCCCACCATCAGGTGGGTGATGATGTCGAAGGGGTCGGTGAATCGCACGAAGGGCGAAAGGTTCAACCCCGTGACGTTCTTGATGCTGTATTTGCGCTTGATGCGCTCCACCAGCTCGGGGTTGGCCATCACGTGGTCGCGCAGGCGCTCGATGCCTTCCACCACCTCGGGGTGCATCTCCATAAATTCTTCGCGGCTGCCGGGGTCGCCGGTGTCGAGCACGGTGCCGTCGGCCAGCACGATGCGCATCGAGCGCATCATGCGGTCGCTGTTGGCGTGCGTGCCGCAACTCATGCCCGAGGCGTTGTTGATCACGATGCCGCCCACCATGGCGGAGTTTTTCGACGCTGGGTCGGGCGTGAAGGTGCGGCCCAACGGCGCCAGGATGCGGTCTACCTGCGCGCCTACGAGCCCAGGCTGCAGGGTGATGGTCGCGGCGTCGGGAGCAATGCTGTACTGCTCCCAATGCTTTCCCGCCACGATGAGAATGGAGTCGGTGACGGTCTGCCCGCTCAGACTGGTGCCTGCCGCACGGAAGGTGACAGGCAGGCGCATCTCGTGGGCCACAGCGAGCAAATGGCTCACCTCCTGCTCGTCGCGGCTGCGCACCACCACCTGCGGCAGATGGCGGTAGAAACCAGCGTCGGTGCCCCAGGCCAGCCGGCGCAGGTCGTCGGTGTAGATGCGCTCGCGGGGAATGAAGGCCGAGATGCGGCGCACGTATTGCTTGTGATTAGGTGTCATCGTCTTTTTGACTTAACGGCAGCGATGGCATCGCTGCTTGCGGAGATGGGTTGAAAGGATCTCAATGATAGAGATAATACTTGCTGGAGAGCGCCTTGAAGGCCTCGGCATCCTTGTTGAAATAAGACTCGATGTCCTCTACGCAGTAGCGCTTGCAGAATCGCTCACGAATCTCCTTGGTGCCGCACACCTTGTCGAACATGGCATAGCGCTTGGGATTCTGCTCGAAGAGCTGCTTGTCGGGATACATCTCGTGAATCACCTGCAGGAAATAGAACTGTGTGAGCACCAAGTTGGCCTTGTCGAGGTCGGTGATATAAATCTGCACGCCGTGCACTTCCTGGAGCGACTTGTCGACGGCCACGCTCAAAGCATAGAACGGCTTGTAGTTGATGGGGCGGAAATGCATTCCCGGCAAGTTGAGGGCGTTCATGCGTCGCGCGAGCTGCTCGGCGTCAATCCACGAGGCGGCAAAGGTCTCGAAGGGCAAGGTGTAGCCAATGCCGGTGTTGAAGATGTAGAGCTCGCCCAGAATGCCGCTCACGGGATAGAAAAATGCGTTTTCAGGCGCGGGAATCTGCGGCGAGGGCAGCACCCACGGCATGCCGGTGTCGCGGAACTTCATGTCGCGCGTCCATCCCTGCATGGGAATCACGGTGAGCTTGGCGTGGCCCTTGATGTGGCCCTCCTCGTTGAGCAGTCGCGCCAATTCGCCAGGCGTGAGGCCATAGAGATATGGAATGGCATACTTGCTCACAAAGGAGAAATAGCCCTCTTCCACCAGATTGCCCTCCACCTTGTTGCCTCCCAGCGGGTTGGGGCGGTCGAGCACCATGAACTCCTTGCCACACTCGGCGCAGGCCTCCATACACACGCCCATGGTGGCATAGAAGGTGTAGCTCCGGCAACCGATGTCCTGGATGTCGTAGACCAGCACATCGATGTCGCGCAGCATGGCTGCAGTGGGCTTGTGGGTCTTGCCGAAGAGCGAGTACATCTTCACGCCGGTGGCCGGGTCAACCTCGTCGCCCACAGCGTCGCCGGCATGCGCATTGCCGCGCACACCGTGCTCCGGGCCGAACAGCGCCACGAGTTGCACGCCTGGGGCCTCGTTGAGAATGTCGACGGTGCTCTTGAGGTTGTTGTCGATGCCGCTGGGGTTGGTCACCAGGCCCACGCGCTTGCCCTGCAGCTCCTTGAAGCCGCCATCGCGCAGCACCTCGATGCCAGGCTTCACCACGGCACCCATCGTGAGAGTTATCACAACGGCCGTCAAGGCCAAAATCATACGTTTCATCGTCGTTCGCTAATTATTTTCTTAATATCCACTTCCACTGGGGTGTATTCCACATCCCGCTTTTTCAGACCTGGGTTTTTCTCGAGCACTTCTCGAGCACGCACCCAAATCGGGTTGTCGTTACGGTCGGTCAGCACCACAAGACTATCGTGCAAAGCACACTCAGTAATCATATCAAGCAATGCCTTGTTGCATGCTTCAATCATTCTTTTTTGCCTTTCGGTCAAATAGGGTTGTTGGGGTTCCATAGCTGTATTACTTGTGTCCGTAATCGGGGTCGATTCGGCGGTCGGCTAGATAGGTGACTGCAATGGTGGCGACACTGCACCCGAACGCCATCCAGAAGAAGGCGG
>CAMVDK010000137.1 GCA_947166165.1 uncultured Porphyromonadaceae bacterium | reverse complement strand
AAGATGACGGTGTGCCACTTGCGCATCACGATGTCGGGCCGGCCGGGGAGGGTCTTGTCACACAGGCGGTAGCGGTAGCCGCTGCGCCACAGGCAGCGGCGCACGAGCAGCTCGGGGCGGGTGTCGCGGCCGCGTATGCGGCTCATGCAGCGGTGGCGCTGCAGGGGTGTCATGGTGTCGGTCATGGGAGTGGCTGTGGTGGGGCGGTTAGTCGTACACGATGTGGTGGAGGGCCGACACGAGGTACTCGTCGGGGGTGTCGGCGTTGTAGACGATGTCGAGGCCCTGGTAGATGGCATCGACGTGGATGTCGTCGAACAGGTGCCATTGCGGGGGGCCGAAGTCGTAGCTCTGGCGGTAGAGGAGCATGCGTGTGCGGGCGGCGTTGAACTCATACCATCCGCCGCCGTAGCACTGCTCGCCGGGCAGGAGCAGGTCGCGGTGCTGGTCGACCAGCCCGAGCCGGAGGTGGCCGGCGCCGGTGAGGATGAATTTGGGATGCTGCATGGTGGGCGCGTTTTGGTGATTGGTGGTGCAAACTTACTGCTTTTTGAACTTATGTGCAAGTGTGGAGTGGGATGTGGGGTGATAAATGGGAAAAATTGTGTACCTTTGCAGCCGTAACAATAGGATTTAGACACATATGGACGAAATCAGGAAGAAACAGCTCAAGCCGCTGGCCGGCATGACGCTCTATGAATTGCAGCAGGTGACGGAGTCGCTGGGTCTGCCCAAGTTCACGGCCACTCAGCTGGCGCAGTGGATATATGGCAAGCGTGTGACTACGTTCGAGGAGATGCTCAATATCTCGAAGTCGGGTCGCGACCGCCTGGCGGCGGGCTACTGCGTGGGTCTGTATCCGCCCAGCCAGCATGTGAAGAGCTCCGACGGCACGGTGAAGTATCTCTTCGACGTGGGCGAGGGTCAGGCCATCGAGTCGGTGTTCATCCCCGAGGACGACCGCGCCACGCTGTGCATCTCGTCGCAGAAGGGGTGCCGGATGAACTGCTACTTCTGCATGACGGGGCGCCAGGGCTTCCACGGCAATCTGACGGCGAACCAGATCATCAACCAGGTGCTGAGTGTGCCGGGGAGCGAGCAGCTGACCAACGTGGTGTTCATGGGCATGGGCGAGCCGCTCGACAACTTGGAGCCGGTGCTGAAGGTGATTGAGATTCTCACCGAGAAGTGGGGTCTGGCGTGGAGTCCGAAGCGCGTGACGGTGAGCACGGTGGGCATCCGTCCGGCGTTGAAGTCGCTGTGCGAGCGCACGAGTGTGCACATTGCCGTGAGCGTGCACGACGCCGACCACGACGAGCGCCTGTCGCTGATGCCCATCGAGAAGGTGCACCGCATCAGGGAGGTGATGGACATGCTTGGGCGCTACGACTTTGCCCACCAGCGGCGCCTGTCGGTGGAATACATCATGTGGAACTGGTTCAACGACGACATCCGCCACGCGGAGCTGCTGCGCGAGATTCTGCCCAACGAGCATGTGCGTGTGAACCTGATCCGCTACCACATGATTCCCGAGGTGGCCAAGCTGCGCACGAGCAGCGACGAGCGCATGGCCTACTTCCGCGACTATCTGAACTCGCGGGGAGTGACGTGCACCATCCGCCGCAGCCGTGGCGAGGACATCCAGGCTGCCTGCGGCATGCTGGCCGGGCAGGTGAAAACGGCGGCCGACGACGACAAGAAAGCCGACACTGGCACCAAGAATAAGAAGAAAGACTGACCTTCCACCCTCCCCTATTTTTATTGGCCGATGAACCGTGAACTGGCCCGGGTCCGGCTCGACAACAACCGCGTGTATCGCTATCTACGGCGGCTGACGCGCGTGATGGACGACTACTACCTCGATGCCGCCGTGGGTTTGATTCCCGGTGGCATCGGCGATGCGGCCACCACGCTGGTGTCGCTGGCGTTTGTCTATGTGGGTGCGGTGGTGGTGCGCTCGCCGGCGCTGTGCGTGGCGCTGCTCAACAACACCATCCGTGACCTGCTCATCGGCCTGATTCCGTTCTACATTGGCGATGTGCTCGACGTGTTTCACCGCAGCAACCGCCAGAACCTGCGCCTCATCGACGGCTATGTGGACGGCGACGCGGAGGTGGTGCGGCAGGTGCACAGCCGCGTGTGGCAGGGTGTGGCGGTGATTGTGGTCATGCTTGCGGCCATCGTGGGGCTGGTGTGGTTCACTGCCCGCGTGCTGAGCGCGCTATTCTGACCGCCTCGCATCGGCCCAGCAGCCACCGGTAGGCCATGGCCAGGAGCACCGAGGCCGCCATGTAGGCCAGCAGCCATGCATAGGGCCAGCTCTCGGCATAGTCGATGAGCAGCAGGCGCACGATGGGGTGGACGGTGAACAGCATCGCCGACAGGCCTCCCATCCAAGCCAGCGGGCGATGCCACGACTTGGGCAGCACCCACACCAGAATCACCCCGGCCACCACGACCACCGCGGGTGTGAGCAGCCAGTGGTGCAGGCGCACCGACATGAGCACCACCGCGCCTCCGGCCACCGCCACCAGCGCGGCGCCGAGCCATCGGCTCACGGCCACCCGGCGCCCATAGCGCGCCGCCAGCAGTCCCAGAGCGAACGACCATCCGGCCATGGGGGCGTTGTAGCGCAGATAGATGAGCATGTCGAGCCCTCCCTCGCGCTCGCCCACCACCTGCGCCGCATGGCACACACCGGCAAACAGCAGCGGCCCGGCCCACGACCACCAGCGGGCACGCCCCCGGGCGCGCAGCAGCAGGCCATAGAGCAGGTAGAGCTGCATGATGAGTCCGAAGAACCAGAACGGGCCGGGCTGGATGCGCATCCGCGGCTCGCTCAGCAGGTTGATGACCATGGTGAACTGCGCGACCACGTTGACCGGCTCCACCGTCTTGTGATACAGCAGCCTCAGCCCCAGGAAGCACAGCAGCGGAAGCGTCATCAGCTTGAGCAGCTTGACGTAGTGCCGGGCCATGAACCGGCCCAGGCCTTCGAAGGGCTTTTGGCCGCGCTCATACTTGAGCACCAGTCCGTAGCCACTCAGAAACAGGAACAGGGCCACGCCATAGTGCCCCATGAAAGAGAGGGCATGCAGCACGACGTTGGCATCGGGACTCAGGCAGGCGTGCACCAGCTGCGAGGTGCGCGTGGGGTCGAGGCCGAACTCATTTTCGCGCACTATGCCCGGAATCTCGTGGGCGAAGTTGTGGGCTACGATGGCCAGGATGGCCAGACCCTTGAGCACGGCGCACTCTGTGCGGCTGAGCATGGGGGCCGAGGGGCTGGTGGTGGTTGGGTTCATTGCAGGATTCATTGGCAGGTGCTTGATGCGCGGCGCAAACCCGCCTGCATGGCAGACTCGCAGGTTCCGGGCATCGTTCCTTTGTTCTCTTTTCGGTTCATATTCATTTCACGCGGTCGGGGTGCTGGGCGATGAAGGTTTTCCACGACTTGACTCCATGGCCGGCGAAAGGCTTTCCGGTCTCGTAGTGATGGCACAGCGCGGCCGCCAGAGCGTCGGTGGCGTCGAGCAGGTCGGGCATCTGCTCGGGCTGCAGCTTGAGGATGCGCTGCAGCATGGCTGCCACCTGCTCCTTGCTCGCTGCGCCATTGCCGGTGATGGCCATCTTGATTTTGCGTGGCTCGTACTCGGTGATGGGCACCTGGCGCCCCAATGCGGCGGCGATGGCCACGCCCTGCGCACGCCCCAGCTTGAGCATCGACTGCACGTTTTTGCCGAAGAACGGGGCCTCGATGGCCATCTCGTCGGGCAAGTACTGCTCGATGAGCCCCGTGACGCGCTCAAAGATGCGGTGCAGCCGCATGTAGTGGTCGTCCATCTTGTTGAGCCGGAGCACGCCCATCACAATCATGCTGGGCGTCTTGCCCTTGATGCCAAGCAGCCCGTAGCCCATCACGTTGGTGCCCGGGTCGATGCCGATGATGATTTTGTCCCACTGGTCGTTCATGGCTGCTGGGTGTTGGTTTTGTTGAATCTCAGCACACGTTGCTCGCCGCCCAGGTGCAGCGGCACCTCGATGGCCACCACGTCGGGCTCGAGCTCGGGCAGCACCAGGTAGTAGCGGCCGCGCTGCTTGAGGTAGTACTGCGACATGGGCATGAACTCGGGGAACTCGCCCCAGCGCTTGAGGCGCTGGGAACGCTCGGTGCCCAGGTGCTGCTCCATCGAGGCGTAGTAGACGCGGGCCTGCGGCGAGGCCAGCCGCGGCCTCACGGTGTCCATGTCGATGATCGAGTAGGGATGACCGGCGAAGGTGATGAGCCGCATGGGTGCCGGCACGCTGTCGGCCAGCTCAAAGGGGGCCACCTCGCCGCCGGCCAGCATGTCGCCGCTGGTGTAACGGGCATAGATGTCGGGCGGCAGGAACTGCAGGTTGTCCTTGCCGTAGTAGCAGCAGTAGTAGAATTTGTGGGTCATGTAGCCGTCGTTGTCGTAGGTGACGGGATACACCCACCGGCTCACCACCGGGGGCTGCGAGGCGGGGAGCACGCACTCGCGTGGCGCGGAGGCGATGGCGGCGGTCACGCCGTCGTCGTAGCGCTTGTAGACGCTCGTGTCGTTCACCGCACGCACCGCCATCACGGCGCATCCCGCCAGCAGGACGGCGGCCACCCAGCGCGCCATGCGGCGGCCGTCCAGGTAGCGGTGCAGCACCTGGCCCACAAGCACGAAGCTGTAGAGGGCAAAGGCTGTGTAGCTGCGGTAGCTGTTGGTGATGCTCAGCGCCACGATGGCCAGCATCACGCCGCCAAAGCACCACAGCACCATGCTCGACCGCAAAGCGGAGAACCGGTGCCTGACCAGAGCCACCACCACGCCGAGCACGACCAGCGCGGGCGTGACGAAGTGCAGGCTCTTGGTGCATGTGTTGATGACGCGCCGCGAGAGCATCTGCGCCAGCGTCATGTGCATGTTCACGTCGCCGCCGTCGGAGAGTCGCTGCCAGGCGGCGGGCGAGGCGAAAATCAGTGCCACGCCCAGTGCGTAGCCCAGCAGGGCCGTGCGCGCCAGCGGGGCAAAGCGTTCGCGGTTGAGCGCGAAGTAGAGCGCCAGGCCCAGCAGTGTGCCGGCTCCAACGCTCTCGTTCATGGCACCTGCCAGCAGTGCGAGCAGCAGCACCAGCAGGTGGCGCCACCACGGCGCGCGTCGCTGCGAGCCCTCGCCCGCCAGCCACACCAGCAGCGCCAGCGATGCCGTAGCGGCCCACAGGTAGTTCACTGCGCCGCTCACCCACAGCATGGTCTCGCCCGGCACGGGCATGAGCGTCATCACAAAGGCCAGTGCCATGGCCAGCGCCACTACACTGCCACTGCGTCCGGCCACCAGCCTGGCGGCCAGGTGGACAAAGACTGCGGCCACCAGGGCGTTGCACACATTGAACAGCGGCTTGCCCAGCAGGCCGCAGAACAGCTGAACCAGAAAGCTGCTGCTCACGCGTCCGTTGGTGTCGACGTAGTGGAACGCCTGCGAGCGCAGCAGCGACGCCCAGCCGTCGATGCGTTCTTGCAGGTTGTGCATCTGCAAGGCATACATCACATCGTCGGGCTTGAGCGGCGTGAGCGCGTTGAGCACATAGAACAGCGGCGCAACCACGACCAGCAGCAGAGCGAAGTAGAGCGTCCGTTCACGGGTATTGGCGTTGAATGTCATCTTGATAGAGTCATGTTTTTGAAAAATAATCGGCAAATTTACGGCAAAACGCCCGCAGTGCAAAACAAAACGCGCGTTTTTTTGTCGCCCCCGAGCTGCGGCGACCTCGTCCAGAGGTCCAGCAATGGGGTCTCCCCCCCCCTTCCGCCGCTATTGCGACGCACAACCTTCACGCGCCATAGCTCCGCCGTGCCGATGAAGGTGGCCATGCAGCTGTTCTTATCAGCATTTTGCCATAAAAAAACGCCAAACCGTAAAAAAAATCCTCAAAAAATTTGGAAAAGACGCAACAAAGCCGTAATTTTGCGCATTCAAGATATAATCGAAAGCCGAAATAACCATCGCCGGCCTCCATGCCCAAGCCTGGCAGGCTGGCACATTAGATTAATAGTTTAACCAAAAATTCTGTAGTTTTATGAAGAAGTACTTACTTAGCGCCTTTGCCTTTGCAGTCGCATTTGCTGCATCGGCATTCAACTACGCTCCCATCGAGAGCAGCGTGCAGCTGGGCACTCCCATGAATGCCAAGCAGGCACCGAAGGAAGTGGTTGCCAAGCTGGCCGAGAAAGCCATCGCCAACCGCGCCCCCAAGAAGATCAACACCCCCGTGACCGTGGCCAGCGACCTGCTCGGCGGCTACAGCTGGACCTACGACATGGCCAGCTCCTACGGCGTGGATCCCGACACGATTGCAGCGACAGGCACCTACACCGAACCCGTGGTGTTCTACAATGCCGACGACGCTGCCGGCACGTTCATGATTGCCGGTATGTTCGACGGCCCCGTCAGCGCCACGCTCGACCTGACCACCTACAGCGTCCCCACCTTCACCCTTGGCGAGAATCAAGAGGCGGCCTACACCAGCAACTACGGCACGTGCTACATCAAGGCCATATTCTACTATGAGGGCGACACGCAGAACGCCGCTGGCTGGTACTACACCGACCCCACGGCTTTCATTATCGACAACGAGATTGTCTGGGCCTCCAACATCTGGATGGAGCGCGTGATTGTCTCGGGCACCTACGCCGGCTACTACCTCACCCCGCTGTGGAAACCCGGCAGCGAGATGGTGGCTGACCCCACGGTGCACAGCGTGATGACCTACAGCTACAACAGCTTCACCTGGGCCTCTGCCATGAGCATCACCCAGGAGAACTATGTGGCTACCGTGAACAACTTCGCCGGCTTGAGCGACAACCCGGTGAACATCACCCTGGCCGCCGACCACACCTGGCTTGCCGATCACCCTGTTCTTTTCACCAACGACAATGGTGCCTATGTTCTTTATGGCACCGACGGAAGCAGTCTTACTGATCTCACCGGCACCGGCACCGAGACCGTGCTCACCTTCGACACCGACTGGACGGGCTACGACACCGAGACCAAGTACTGGCTGGGTCAGCGCGGTGCTGCCACCATCACCCTCGTGGGCGATGAGTTTGTGTATCCCGCACCCGCTCCCGAACCCGCCATGTACCTGATTGGCTCGTTCAACAACTGGGATCAGGACAACATGCTGGCCATGACCAAGGACGCCACCGGCAAGTGGGTGGTCACCCAGGAGATGGCCGAAAACGCCGAGTTCAAGTTCCGCAACGAGAACGGCGACTGGCTGGGCGGCGTGACCGACGGAGGCAACTTCATCGTCACCAAGGAGCAGGTTGAGCAGGCCACCGAGCTCGAGGTCTCGAACCCGGGCATGAACTTCCAGATTCCCGTGGCCGGCACCTGGACCTTCACCATCGATCCCGAGACCATGAAGCTGGTCATCGCCGGCGAGTGGGTCGAGCCTGTTGAACCCACCAGCCTCTACATCCTTGGCGAGGTGAACGAGAACGGCTGGGCTCCCAATGTGGGCTTGGAGATGGCCACCGAGGACAACAACGTCTACACCGCCGATGTCAACTTCGACGGCCGCAACGATGGCTTCAACTACTTCAGCTTCACCAAGAAGCTGGCCGACAACGCCGATGCTTGGGACGCCATCGCTCCCTACCGCTTCGGTGCTGTGAGCGAGGGCGACTTCGTGGTGACCGACGAGCTGCTCGGCGCCGAAATCTCGCTGGAGAATGGCGGTGACGCCCTCAAGATCGCCGCTGGCGACTACACGCTCAACGTGAACCTGGAGACCATGAAGCTGGTCATCACCAAGAAGGCTGCCGCGCTGAAGCACGGCGATGTGACCGGCGACGGCAACATCGATGTTGAGGACGTGAGTGCCCTCGTCAACATCATCCTTGAGAAGGTGAGCGCCGACGCTTATCCTGGCAATGCCGACCTGAACGGCAGCTCCAACGTCGACATCGACGATGTGAGCGAGCTGGTCAACATCATCCTGGCTCTGTAATTTCGCTTACCGGCTATGGTGCCCCCCTGTAAATGAGGCACCAGCCGCCGAGACCTGAACGAGGCCTCCCCCCATTTGCCGGGGGAGGCCTTTTTTGGGACAATCCCACCGCCCTACGCGAGCGGCTGCCTGCGCGATGGCCAGTGCGATGGATCTCACGCGGTGCTCTCACGCAGCACACTCACAGGGGCATCGGCATAGGTGCGCCGACTTTTTTTATGGTGGGTTCTATTAAT
>CAMVDK010000136.1 GCA_947166165.1 uncultured Porphyromonadaceae bacterium | reverse complement strand
ACATCCCCGAGAAGGCCAAGGACGCCGCCGACGAGAGCAAGGACAAAATCGCCGAGCTCTTCGACGAGGAGACCAAGATGGTGTTCATCACCGCCGGCATGGGCGGCGGCACGGGCACCGGAGCCGCACCCGTGGTGGCACGCATCGCACACGAGAAGGACAAGCTCACCATCGGCATTGTCACCATCCCCTTCCTGTTCGAAGGACGGAAGAAAATCCTCAAGGCCCTCGCCGGAGCCGACGAGATGAGCAAATATGTGGACGCACTGCTGATCATCAACAACCAGCGCCTGATCGACATCTACCCCGACCTGGACTTCAACAACGCCTTCGGCAAGGCCGACGACACGCTCACCACCGCCGCAAGGAGCATCAGCGAGCTCATCACCTGCGACGGCATGATCAACCTCGACTTCAACGACGTGAACACCACGCTGCGCGACGGCCGCGTGGCCATCATCAGCTCGGGCTACGGCGAGGGCGAGCACCGCGTGACCAAGGCCATCGAAGACGCCCTCGACTCGCCGCTGCTCAAGAACCGCGACGTCTACGGCTCGCAGCGCGTGCTCATGAACGTATACTTCAACCCCGACAGCCAGAACCCCTTCAAGGCTTCGGAGCTGAGCGAAATCGAGGACTTCATGGTCAACTTCAGCCAGGAGGTGGACGTGATCACCGGCGCGGCCTACGACCGCACGCTCGACGACAAAATCAAGGTGACCGTGCTCGCCGCCGGCTTCAAGGTGTCGCTCGACGGCGACGCACCCAACGAGCCCGCACGCCGCACACCCAAGCAGCCCACCGCCGAGACACCCGTCAACAGCCGCGAGGCCAACGAGCGCCTCACCGAGGTGTATGGCCGCGATGCCATCGAGCAGCAGGCCAGCAAGCAGGCCGAGGCGCAGTTCTTCATCCTCAGCCCCGAGGACATCGAGAACGACGAGCTCATCGACCTGCTCGAGCACACGCCTGCCTTCAAGCGTCAGCCCGACAAGAAGAAGGCCATCCTCGACCTGCGCATCAAGCGCCAGCAGCAACAGCAGCAGGCCGCCGCGCAGCCAGCCGAGGCCAAGCCCGCCACTCCGGCACGAAAGGGCACAACCGCCACCATCGACTTCGGCAGCGGCGACTGACAAGAATGATCAACAAAAATGTTTTGATATGAAGACAATCAGGCTCTTAATGGCCGCCCTGCTGTGCTGCGTGGCATTGCAAGTGAACGCCGTCACCGCCATGGGCGATGTGACTGGCGACGGCATGGTCGACATCGACGACGTGAACTGGATTGTGAATGTCATGCTTCACAAATTTCCCGACCGTCCGTCATCCGATATCGATGGCAGTGGAATCACCGACATCGACGACTTGAACCAGCTCATCAATGTGATGCTGCACAAGGTGGAAGGCAACGAGGACGAGCTTTTTGAACTCTGCTACCACCAACTGAAGGATTGCAGCACAGCGCTGTATGGTGGCTATACATTTGCCTGGCTGCGTGGCATGTGGAACATCAACGAGTTGACCACCGACGAGGCCATCTGCAATTGGGACGACCCTGGCGTGCCAGAATTCAATAACGACAGCTGGACCAGCAACAATGCTCTATCTTCTTCGTTATGGGAGTACTTGTGCAACTGCATCAACACCTGCAACTCCTACCTGAACAGCGCTGTCCGCCACGACGCCCGCCACGATGCCGAAGTGCGCTGGCTGCGTGCCTGGTATTACTACGGCTTTCTCGACGCCTTTGGCGACATTCCACTAACCACCACCGGGTCGCTGTCCACCGCCCGGCAGGCATCGCGCAGCGAGGCCTTCGACTTTGTGGTGAACGAGCTGCTGGCCATCGAGCCGCTGCTGGCCGAGCCGCGCGAGGCGGGCTACGGCCGCGCCGACCGCGCCGCCGCTTGGATGCTCCTGGCGCGGCTTTACCTCAACGCCGAGGTCTATACCGGACAGCCGCAGTGGAGCAAGGCCGAGCAGTATGCACGCAAGGTGATCAACTCGCCCTACAAGCTGTGCACCACCGCTGTGGGCAGCTACCTGCCCTACCAACTGCTTTTCATGGCCGACAACGACACCAACGGAGCCCAGCAGGAGATGATCATGACCATCCCCTACGATGGCATCAGCGACAGCGAAAACTCGAGCTTCTATGCCTACCAGGGCACCACTTTCCTGGTGGCATCGACCTTCAATTGGGAAATGGATTCCAACTATCCCAACGGATTGTCGGAGCAGTACTGGGCCGGCATTCGCGCCCGTAAGGCTTTTGTCGACCTGTTCTTCCCCAATGGCAACGCCTTCAGCGGCACGCCCTCGGTTGTGCGGCGCATTGCCAAGGACAACCGCGCGCTGTTCTACAGCGCAGGCCACACCATAGAGGCCGCCGACCCGAAGGACTTCCGCGCCGGATTCAGCTACGTCAAGTTCATCAACGTGCGCAGCGATGGCGCACAGCCTCACAGCCCGACGTTTGCCGATATCGATTATCCCTTGCTGCGTGTGGCCGAGGCCTACCTGACCCTTGCCGAGGTCGACGCGCGCCAGCATGGCGGACAATGCACCTCGCAGGGCGTGGAGTGGCTCAACACTGTCCGCTCGCGCGCTGCCGCTGCCTCGCTCACCACCGCCTCGCTCAGCGACGTGCTCGACGAGTGGGGACGCGAGTTCGGCTTCGAAGGCCGCCGGCGCACCGACCTCGTGCGTTTCGGCCAGTTCGGTGGCGACAACACCCGCCTATGGGAATGGAAAGGCGGCGTGCGCAACGGGCGCGACTTCTCGCCGATGCGCAATGTGTTCGGAATTCCCGACTATGCCATGGAGCAGAACTACAACCTCAGGCAGAATCCGGGCTACGACCCGTCGCAAGCCGTGGTCACGCCAAGCACCGTCGTGGTGTCGACGCCCACCGGGGTTGTCGACCTCGAGGCTGGCGGAAGCCTGCACATCAGTTGGAGCGAACAGACCATCACCAACTCCGTGATGCAGCCCAGCTATCGCGTGGAGGCATCGCTCGACGGCACGAACTACGAACTCCTGACCGAGACAGGCGAAAACGGTTGTGACGTGGATGCCGCCGAGCTCAACAGGATATTGAACGAAAAACTGGCCACCTGGGACATGGATGTTCCGGCGCAAGCCACCGTGCACATCAGGCTCACGCTGGTGCCTTTCGACAGTCAAGTGGGCCAGGCCAGCATGACGGTCAAGCCCTACTTCACGCTGAATGTGAGCCAAATGTTTGTTTCCCGCGGTTCTTCAGCCAGGTCGATGGTGAGGGTGGGAGACTACAGCGGCACCAGCAGCAAGTGGTGGCGGATGGTGTACATCGACCAGGAAGGCATACAGCTGTATATGAACGATGTCGACGACAGGCATGCGCTCAACGCGTCGGCAGTCATCAAGAGCGGCGACCTGGCCTACAAGGTCACGGCCAGCGGCACAAAGTTCACCGCCACGCAGCCCGGGTGGTTCCTGATGACGATTTATGCGCCGTCCAACACGAGCGTGTCGCAATTTGAGGTCCAGTTCTTAGAGCCGCAGGTGTGGCTCATGGGACCGGTCACCCCCGAGGGCATGTGGAATGAACTAGAGGAAGGCACTCAGTTCAGTGTGCCCACCACGGCCAATGGCGAGTTCGTGTCGCCGCCGTTCGCCCGCGATGTCGCCCTTGATGTCTACGACGGCGGCGTGCGCGCCTACGTCAAGATTCCAGGCCACGAATGGTGGCAGAGCGAGTTCATGGTCTTTGACGGCATGATCGTGTATCGTGGCGATGGCTGGGATCAGCCGCGCGTGGCCGGCAACGAAGGCCAGCGGATCTACCTCAACTTCGACAGCGACCACGGTCGCATAGAGTGAACACGAATAAGGATAAAAGCATTTTAGATATCATGGCAATATTCGAACAAGTGAATGCGGGCATCAAGGCCGCCATGCTGGCCCGCGACAAGGTGCGGCTCACCGCACTGCAAGGCATCAAGGCCGAACTGTTGCTCATCAAGACACAGCCAGGCAATGGTGGCGAGGTCAGCGACGAGAACGCGCTGAAAACCCTCGTGCGCATGGCCAAGCAACGCCGCGAGAGCGCACAGATTTACACCGAGCAGAACCGCGACGACCTGGCGCAGGAGGAACTGGCACAGGCCGCCGTCATCGACGAGTTCCTGCCCAAGCCGCTCACCGACGAGGAGCTCACCGCAGCCCTGCGCGACATCATCGCCCAGACCGAAGCCAGCGGCATGAAGGACATGGGGCGCGTGATGGGACTCGCCACCAAGCAGCTCGCCGGGCGCGCCGACGGCAAAGCCATCTCCACCCGAGTGCGCGAACTACTGGCTTGACCCACCAACTGCCATTGCTAGCGTATTGAAGTAAAATGGAAAACAAAACGACGCAAAACGACATTTTCGCGACCATACAAGCCGACCCCGGCTTTCTGCCCGTTGACAACACCGGCACCGAGATTCCCGACATCAAGGTGATTGGTGTCGGGGGCGGCGGTGTGAATGCGCTAGAGCGGCTCGTGGCACAGCAGCTCAAGGGCGTGACATTGCTGGCCGTGAACACCGACAATGCTTCGTTGAGCGTTTCGTCGGTGAACGCAAAACTGTGCATCGGCAATGGCAAAGGGGCTGGCGACAAACCCGAGAAAGCACGCCAAGCCGCCGAAGAGGCCGCCGAACGCATCAACCACATGCTCGACGATGGCACGAACATGGTTTTCGTGCTGGCGGGCATGGGTGGCGGCACCGGCACTGGGGCGGCTCCCGTGGTGGCCCGGATAGCCCACGAGCGAGGACTGCTCACCGTGGGAGTGGTCACCATTCCTTTCCTGTTCGAAGGACGGCCCAAGGTGCAGAAGGCGTTGATTGGCGCCGAACTGATGAGCCAGTTCACCGACGCGCTCATCATGATCGACAACCAGAGCCTCATCGACTGCTATCCCGACAATACGATGATGGAGAATTTCGCACTTGCCGACGCCACGGTGGCACGCGCGGTGACGAGCATCAACGAACTCATCTACACCACCGGGTTCTGGAACATCGACTTCAACGATATCGACACCACCCTGCGCGGAAAGCGTGTGGCCGTGATCAGTTATGGCGAGGGTAAAGGCGAGAACCGCGTCACGCAAGCCATCGATGTCGCCCTGCAATCGCCACTCATCAAGAATCGCGATGTGTTCGGCGCTTCGAGGTTGCTCATCGCCGTGACCACAAGTTCGGCACCACAACACACGCTCAAGGCTTCCGAAATCAGGCAAGTGGAGAACTTCAAGAACAAATTCCGCAGCCACGAGGTGGAGCAAATCACTGGATGGTACTACGACGACGCCCTGGAAGGAAAAGTGAAAGTGACAATTCTTGCGGCAGGGTTCGCGCTTTCGTTCAGCGACGACAGAGCACTGCCAGAATACACCATCCTCACGCCCGAACAAATGGACGACGACCAGAGCATCGCCGAACTGGAGGCCACTCCCACACTCAAGCGCGTGGCAACTGAAACTCAGCAAAAAGAACAACCGTCCAACAGAATTGTGTTTTAACCATGGCGATCACAAAATCACGCAAGGATATTCAAGTAGGACAACACTTGCACCTCCACTTCGCCCGCGAAACACAACGAATCGAATAATCTACAGTTAAATAATTATAAATGTTAACACTTCAACTCATTAATCAGAATCCCGAGGAGGTGATTGCCCGGCTGGCCGTGAAGCACTTCGACGGCCGCGAGCCCATCATGCGTGTGGTGGAACTCGACAAGCAACGCCGCGCCTCGCAGAAGGTGCGCGACGACAATGCCGCGCAGCTCAACCGTCTGGCTGCACAAATCGGTGCCCTGATGAAGCAGGGACAGCGCGACGAGGCCGAGCAGGTCAAGGCGCAGGTGGCAGCACTCAAGCAGACCAACAAGGAAATGGAAGACCGCGTGGCCCAGGCCGAGCACGACATCGAGGAAATTCTGCTCTCGGTGCCCAACGTGCCCTACAGCGGAGTGCCCGAAGGCAAGACGGCCGCCGACAACGTGGTAGAGAAGACCGGCGGTCCCATGCCCGACCTGCCCGACGACGCCCTGCCCCACTGGGACCTGGCCAAGAAATACAACCTGATTGACTTCGACCTGGGTGTGAAAATCACCGGGGCCGGATTCCCTGTCTACATCGGCAAGGGCGCCCGCCTGCAGCGCGCCCTCATCCAGTTCTTCCTCGACCAGGCCGGTGAGGCGGGCTACACCGAGGTGCAGCCGCCCTACGTGGTGAACGAGGACTCGGGCCGTGGCACCGGCCAGCTGCCCGACAAGGAAGGGCAGATGTACCACTGCCAGGTGGACAACTTCTACCTCATCCCCACCGCCGAGGTGCCGGTGACCAACATCTTCCGCGACGTGATCATCCCGCAGGACCAGCTGCCCAAGCGGCTGTGCGCCTACTCGGCCTGCTTCCGCCGCGAGGCCGGCAGCTACGGCAAGGACGTGCGCGGACTGAACCGCCTGCACCAGTTCGACAAGGTGGAAATCGTGCGCATCGAGCGCCCCGAGGACTCCTACGCCGCCCTGGAGCAGATGAAGGATCACGTGCAGTCGCTGCTCGACAAACTCGGCCTGCCCTGGCACATCCTGCGCCTGTGCGGCGGCGACATGAGCTTCACCAGCGCCATCACCTTCGACTTCGAGGTGTGGAGCGGTGCACAGAAGCGCTGGCTCGAGGTGAGCTCGGTGTCGAACTTCGAGACCTACCAGAGCAACCGCCTCAAGTGCCGCTACCGTGGCGACGACAAGAAGACCCACCTGTGCCACACGCTCAACGGCTCGGCACTCGCCCTGCCGCGCATCATGGCCGCCCTGCTTGAGAACAATCAGACTCCCGAGGGCATCCGCGTGCCGGAGTGCCTGCACCGCTACACCGGCTTCACCATCATCGACTGAAGCCCGATGAATTCGGCTTTTCGCTCGGCCTGCACTCATGTTGCGCTGCACACGAAATTAGGCTTCACCTCGGAAAAATCAAAGCAAGCTTTGCTTTTTCGCTCGGTTTGCACTAATTTTGCACCGTGAAAACCTTTTAATAACATTATAACCCTACTTTTTTTATGGAAAGAGACCAAGTCTTATTCAACATCATCGAGAAGGAGCACCAGCGCCAACTGCATGGCATTGAGCTGATTGCAAGCGAGAACTTCGTCAGCGAGCAGGTCATGCAGGCCATGGGCAGCTGCCTGACCAACAAATATGCCGAGGGCTATCCCGGCCACCGCTACTATGGCGGCTGCCAGTGCGTCGACGAGGCCGAGAACCTGGCCATCGACCGCATCAAGCAGCTCTTCGGTGCCGAATACGCCAACGTGCAGCCCCACTCCGGCGCACAGGCCAACATGGCCGTCTTCATGGCTTGCCTCAAGCCCGGCGACAAGTTCATGGGTCTGAACCTGGCCCACGGCGGTCACCTGAGCCACGGCAGCCCAGTCAACTTCTCGGGTCTGGTGTTCCAGCAGTGCGAGTACAACGTGCGCCCCGACACCAACGAGGTGGACTACGACATGATGGAGGAAGTGGCTCTGCGCGAGCACCCGAAGCTCATCGTGGGCGGCGCCAGCGCCTACAGCCGCGAATGGGACTACGCACGCATGCGCGCCATCGCCGACAAGGTGGGCGCCCTGCTGATGATCGACATGGCCCACCCCGCCGGACTCATCGCTGCCGGACTGCTCAACAACCCGCTGCAGTATGCCCACATCGTGACCAGCACCACCCACAAGACCTTGCGCGGACCGCGCGGCGGCATCATCCTGCTGGGCAAGGACTTCGACAACCCCTGGGGCAAGACCACCAAGAAGGGCGTCATCCGCAAGATGTCGTCGCTGCTCGACAGCGCCGTGTTCCCCGGCGTGCAGGGCGGACCGCTCGAGCACGTCATCGCTGCCAAGGCCGTGGCCTTCGGCGAGGCACTCACTCCGGGCTTCAAGGACTATCAAATCCAGGTCAAGAAAAACGCCCAGGCGCTGGCTCAGGCCCTGGTCGACAAGGGTTACAAGATCTGCACCGGCGGCACCGACAACCACAGCATGCTCGTCGACCTGCGCACCAAGTTCCCCGAACTCACCGGTAAGCTGGCCGAGGCCGCTCTCGTGGCTGCCGACATCACCGCCAACAAGAACATGGTGCCCTTCGACGACCGCTCGGCCTTCCAGACCAGCGGACTGCGTCTGGGCACGCCGGCCATCACCACCCGCGGCGCCAAGGAGCCGCTCATGGGCGAGATTGCCGAACTCATCGACACCGTGCTCCACGCTCCCGAAGACGAGGCCGTCATCGCCAGCGTGCGCGCCAAGGTGAACGACATCATGAAGGACTACCCCATGTTCGCTTGGTAAATCCCTTCAGGTGGGTTCTATAAATTGCTTGAGCCGAATTGGGCTTGATTGCTGAGCAGGTTT
>CAMVDK010000135.1 GCA_947166165.1 uncultured Porphyromonadaceae bacterium | reverse complement strand
CAACGCGTTCACCATGCCCGCCGCCAATGTGACCATCAACGCCACCTTCACGGCCGCCAGCTACACCATCACCGTGGCCGAGACCGAGAACGGCACCGTCGAGGCCGACAAGCAGACCGCCAACATGGGCGAGACCGTGACGCTGACCGTCACTCCCGCCGAGGGCTATGAGCTGGGCACACTCACCTACACCGTCGAGGGACAGGAGCCGGTGGCCATCGAGAACAACGCGTTCACCATGCCCGCCGCCAATGTGACCATCAACGCCACCTTCACGGCCGCCAGCTACACCATCACCGTGGCCGAGACCGAGAACGGCACCGTCGAGGCCGACAAGCAGACCGCCCAGATTGGCGAGACCGTCACCCTGACCGTGACCCCCGCCAGCGATGAATATGAGCTGAGCTCCATCACCGTGACCTACGACGACGGCACCGCCGCTCCCGAAACGGGCAACGCTCCGCGCCGCGTGGCTCAGAACGTGGAGGTGACCAAGGTGACCGACAACACCTACACCTTCGCCATGCCTGCCGGCAACGTGAATGTGAACGCCACCTTCACCGAGAAGGTGATCACCGCCATCAACGACATCAACGCCACCGGCACCGAGCAGGGCAAGGTGGTGCGCTACTTCGACCTGCAGGGCCGCTACATCGGCACCTCGCTCGAGAGCGCTGCTGGTGGCATCTACGTGACCAGCGACGGACGCAAGGTGGTCAAATGAGACTCACTTGACGCCAAGTTGAAACTCACTTCAATCGGCGGGCCAAGCGGTCCGCCGATTTTTTTGTTGGCACAATTATTGCATATTCGCCTCAGAGTCGCTAACTTTGCAAACGTAAAACCCAAATTAAACTGAAAAATGATGAAAAAAGGATGTCTGGCCATTCTGGCCGTGATTGTGATTGCTGGCATTGCCCTCTTTGGTTGGGGCAAGAACACCTACAACGGACTGGTGAAGCAGCAGGAGGGCGTCAGCGCCGCTTGGGCGCAAGTCGAGAACGTCTACCAGCGCCGGGCCGACCTGATTCCCAACCTGGTGAACACCGTGAAGGGCTACGCCGCCCACGAGAAGGAGACCCTCGAGGGCGTGGTCAACGCCCGCGCCAACGCCACCAGCGTGAAAATCGACCCGAGCAACATGACCGAGGCCGACCTGCAGCGCTTCCAGAGCATGCAGGGCGAGCTCTCGAGCGCCCTGAGCCGGCTGATTGCCGTCAGCGAGGCATACCCCGAGCTGAAGGCCAACGAGAACTTCCTCAACCTGCAGTCGCAACTCGAAGGCACCGAGAACCGCATCGCCGTGGAGCGCAAGAACTTCAACGAGGTGGCACAGGCCTACAACACGCAGCTGCGCACGTTCCCCACCAACCTGCTGGCCGGCCTGTTCAACTTCGACGCCAAGCCCTACTTCCAGGCTCAGGCCGGGGCCGAAACAGCCCCGACGGTCGACTTCAGCCACTGACGGTCATGGCTCTGAGCGACTTCATTCCCGAAGACGGACAACGCCGCATCGCGCAGGCCATCACCGATGCCGAGCGCCGCACAACGGGCGAAATCTGCGTGCACGCCACGCCCCACTGCCGCGAAGCCGACCCCGTGACGGCCGCCATCGCCACCTTCGACCGCCTGCAGCTCTACCGCACGCAGCGCCGCAACGCCGTGCTCATCTATGTGGCCTACACCGACCGCCAGCTGGCCATCGTGGGCGACCAGGGCATCAACGACGCCGTGGCCGAAGGCTACTGGGACGACGTGGTGGCCGCGCTGCTGCAGCGGCTGCGAGCCGGAAGACCCGTCGACGGCCTGTGCGAGGCCATCCACACCCTGGGCGAACGCCTGCACGACATCTTCCCGGCCGAACGCAACGACATCAACGAACTGAGCAATGAAATCACCTACGAAGACTGACCTGCCGCGCTGGCTGCTGGCCGCCTGCCTGTGGCTGCTGCCGGCGCTCGTATGGGCCAAATACCCCATCCCCGACAAGCCCGAGCCGGCACGGCTGGTGAACGACCTGGCCGGCGTGCTGGGCAGCCAGGCGGCCGTCATGGAGGACTCGCTCGAGGCCTACGCCATGCGCACCGGCAACCAGATTGTGGTGCTCACCGTGGCCGACCTGGGCGGCTACGAACCCTGGGAGTTCGCACAGCAGACCGGGCAGCAGTGGGGCGTGGGAGGCAGCAAGTTCAACAACGGCGTGGTGATACTGGTCAAGCCCAAGACCGACCACGACCGCGGCCGCGCGTTCATCGCCACGGGCTACGGCCTCGAAGGCGCACTCACCGACCTGACGTGCACGCAGATTGTGAACCACGAGATGATTCCCTCCTTCAAGCAGAACGACTATGCCGGCGGCGTGTGGCGCGCGCTGCGCGTGGTGATGCCCATCGCCGAGGGTGAGTACAGCGAGCAGCAGTACCTCGACCAGACAGGCGACGGCGCCGAGTCGGTGGCAAGCGTCATCATTGCCATCATCATCATGGTGTTCGTGTTCATCTACATCAGCAACATCATGGGGGGCGGCGGCCGTGGCGGCGGCAGCCGTGGCGGCGGCTACACCGGCACCTGGGGCGGCCCCATCATCTTCGGCTCCGGCGGCCGCTCGTCGTGGGGCGGCGGAGGCGGTGGCTTCGGCGGCGGAGGTGGCTTCGGCGGTTTTGGCGGGGGCAGCTTCGGCGGAGGCGGGGGCGGAGGCTCCTGGTGACCGCCGGCCGGCACCGGCACTTCACCACTTTTGGCACTCAGGGGGCCGGCATCCCAGGGACCACCGAAAATCGCAAAAAACGGCCTATGTGCCAATCTTTTCGGCTTTTCTTATGCCTGTTTCGCCAAAATGTTGTAACTTTGCCTTTCAATTCATATTTATAATAACCAACCTAAAATTAACTGACATGATGAAAAAATTACTCGCAATTATGCTTATGGCAGTGATGGCCACCGGTGCTGTGATGGCCAAGGATGTGGTGTTTGTGGCCGGAACGGGCAACGACACTGGTGCTACGTCGGTCACCAAAGACGGCATCACCATCACGATGTCGCACATGGACTACCCCAACTACTATGTTGTGCTCGCACTCACCGACATGGTGGTGGAGGCCGACGACGCCTTGATCACCAACATTGAGTTCAACTGCACCAACTACAACTATGGCGCCACCTACTTCTACCAGTATGCCCCCGATGGCTACAGCTACGACCAGGACGGCCTGACGGGCCGCTGGGAGGGACTGGCCCAGTCGGTCACCTTCAAGCCCACAGCCCAGGTGCGCATGACGCGCATCACGGTCACCGCCGACGAAGTCTCGACGGCTGTCCGCGACCTCGACACCCAGCGCCAGGTGGTGGCTACCACCTACTGCGACCTGACAGGACGCACCAGCCAGAAGCCCTTCGACGGCGTGAACATCGTCGTCAACCGCTACGCCGACGGCACCACGTCATCGACCAAGGTGGTCTACTAAAGGTGGATTCTAACGCGCTCAAAGCTTGAGGCTTTGACGCTCGACGAGCATCTGGAGCCGCCCCCCGAGGGGCGGCTCTGCTTTTTTAGGTGGGTTCTTTAGGTGGGTTCTATAAATTGCTTGAGCCGAATTGGGCTTGATTGCTGAGCAGGTTTTGGCTCAAGCTGCGCGAAGCAGTAGCGGGCTACGGTTCAAGCAGTTGAGACAAAAGATGCCAGCAAGCGACCCAAGACGGCCAAAACCATTCATTACTTTTTTGCAATTTATAGAATCCACCTTAGGTGGGTTCTACATTTGGCCGTTCGGGCAGAATTGCGTAATTTTGCGTGAAATTTTTTCCTTACACCGCAATGAACCATCTCAACATCCTGCTGCTGGGGTCGGGCGGCCGCGAGTGCGCCCTGGCCTGGAAACTGAGTCAAAGCCCGCGTCTGGGCCGGCTGTTTATCGCCCCCGGCAACCCGGGCACCGCGGCCTATGGCACCAATCTGGCGGTGAGTCCCATGGACTTCGCCGCTGTGACGCAGGCCGCCGTCGACCACCACATCGACATGCTCGTGGTGGGCAGCGAGGACCCGCTGGTGGCTGGCATCGCCGACCACTTCGCCGCCACGCCGGCCGTGAGCCGCGTCATGGTGGTGGGGCCCTCGGCCGCCGGCGCGCGGCTCGAGGGCAGCAAAGCCTTCGCCAAAGCCTTCATGCAGCACCACGGCATCCCCACCGCGCGGCACATCGCCATCGACCAGCAGCACATCGACCAGGGCTTGGCCTTCCTCGACGGCCAGCGCCCGCCCTTCGTGCTCAAGGCCAGCGGACTGGCCGCTGGCAAGGGCGTGCTCATTGTCGACACGCTGGCCGAGGCGCGCACGCAGCTGCAGGCCATGCTCGACGGCAAGTTCGGCCAAGCCAGCCGCGAGGTGGTCATCGAGCAGTTTCTCCACGGCGAGGAGTGCTCGGTGTTTGTGGTCACCGACGGCCGCCACTGGCAGCTGCTGCCCGTGGCCAAGGACTACAAGCGCGTGGGCGAAGGAGACACCGGCCTCAACACCGGCGGCATGGGCAGCATATCGCCCGTGGCCATGGCCGACGAGGCCTTCATGGCCAAGGTGCGCCAGCGTGTCGTCGAGCCCACCGTGGCCGGACTCGCTGCCGACGGCCTGCCCTACTGCGGGTTCATCTTCTTCGGGCTGATGAACGTGGACGGCGACCCCTATGTGATTGAGTACAACGTGCGCATGGGCGACCCCGAGACGCAGAGCGTGATGCCCCGCTTGCAGGCCGACCTGGTGGAACTGCTCGAGGCCGCCGCCACGGGCCGTGTGGACGAGGTGGCTGTGGCCACCGACCCGCGCGCCGCCGCCACGGTGATTGTGACCGCAGGCGGGTATCCCGAGGCCTACCGCAAGGGCGACCAGATCGACGGCGTCGACCAGGTGAAGGACAGCATCGTGTTCCACGCCGGCACGCGCGCCGACGGCGACCGCCTGCTCACCAACGGCGGACGCGTGCTGGCTGTCACCACGCTCGCACCCACGCTGGCCGAAGCCCTCGAGCGCACCTACGCCAACGTGGAGCGCATCCACTTCGACGGCGCCTACCACCGCAACGACATCGGGCGATAGCGCCGCCATAGGCCTCAACGCATCATGAACGACAACTGGATCATCGATTTCATCAACGGACGCGGGTTTGCCGTGCTGGCAGGCCTGCTGCTGGCGCTCACCGCCACGCTGGTCACCGCCACGGGGCAGGTGCCGCCCACCGAGGCCGGGCGAGGCATGCTCTTCACCATCGACGAGGCCCTCTCGTCAAGCCCCTGGCTGTCGCCGGCGCTGAACGTGGCCTGCATCGTGGGCACGGCGCTGCTCATGCAACTGCTGAGCAAGCTGTTCAACTTCGTCAAGTCGCTCACCTTTGTCGGCGCCGGGGCGTTTTTCCTGCTCGAGCTGGGCAGTCCGCTCACGAGCTGCACCTTCGGCACGGGCACCGTGCTGGCGCTGCTGCTGGCGGTGGGCGCGCTGGTGCTCTTCGGGTGCTACCAGGACAAGCAGGCCCAGCGGCCCATATTCCTGGTGATGTGCGCCTTGGCGTTCGCGGTGATGGTCCACTGGGCCGTGGTGGTGCTCATTGCGGCCTTCCTGCTGGGCTTCGCCTACCTGCGCGCGATGAACTGGCGGGGCGTGGTGGCGGCGCTCATCGGGCTGTTCACACCGTTCTGGATTGTGTTCGGGCTGGGGCTCGCCGCTCCGTCCGATGTCAGGCTCATGGAGCTCAACCCGCTGTGGCAGACGCTCGACCTCTCGCAGGTGCGGCTGCTGGTGGGCTGGTGCGCCTTTGTGGTGCTGCTCACCGTGGCGCTCACGGCCCTCAATCTGCTGGCCATCTACAACTACCGCCTGCAGCTGCGCGTCTACAACTCGTTCTTCGTGATGACCTCGCTGCTGGCCATGCTGGCCATGTGTGCCGACTACCGCCACCTGACGGCCTACCTGCCGCTGCTCAACCTGTGCCTGTCGGTGCAAATCGCCCATGCGTTCACCATTGGCCGCTTCCCCAAGCGCTACATCTTCATCATCGCCCTGGCAGCCGCGTGTCTGGGGGCGTTTGCAGCCAGCGTCGCACTATGAAACGTGTGGTGGCCGACAGCCATATCCCTCACCTGCGCGGCCTCCTCGAGCCTTATGCCCGGGTGGACTACCTCGAGCGCATCACCGCCGCCGATGTGCGCACGGCCCACGCGCTGCTCGTGCGCACCCGCACGCGCTGCGACGCCGCGCTGCTCGACGGCAGCCAGGTGGAGTTGATCGGCACAGCCACCATCGGCACCGACCACATCGACCTCGACTACTGCCGCTCGCACCACATCGCCGTGGCCAACGCGCCCGGCTGCAATGCGCCCGCTGTGGCGCAGTGGGTGCACGCCACCCTGGGCCATTGGATGCGCCACCGCGGCATCGCCTCGCCGGTTGCGCTCACGCTGGGCGTGGTGGGCGTGGGCCATGTGGGCAGCATCGTGGCGCGATGGGCTGTGGAACTGGGCATGCGCGTGCTGCTGTGCGACCCGCCCCGCGCCGCCCGCGAAGGCGGCGCCGGCTTCGTCACGCTCCACGAGCTGGCCGCCCAGGCCGACGTCATCACCCTGCACACCCCGCTCACGCGCCAGGGCCGGTGGCCCACGTGGCACCTGTGCGACTCCGCCCTGCTGCGCCGTGCCCACCGCTGCCGCCTGCTGCTCAACGCCGCCCGGGGCGAAGTGTGCAGCACGCCGGCGCTACTCGAGTGGAGCGGCGACCTGGCCATCGACTGCTGGGAACACGAGCCCGACATCAGCCGGCCGCTGCTCGACAAGGCCTTCGTGGCCACGCCCCACATCGCCGGCTACTCGCTGCAGGGCAAGCAGCGCGGCACGGCCATGGTGGTCGAGGCACTCAACGCCCACTTCGGCTGGCATGCCGCCCCCGTGCAGGCCAGCACACCGCTGCTCGGCGCCACCGGCGTCACGCTGCCCGCCGTCATGGCCAGCTACAACCCTCTGGCCGACACCGCCATGCTGCGCAGCCACCCCGATGCCTTCGAGAGCCTGCGCAACCACTATCACCTGCGCAACGAAGTGGCACCGCCCCGCTCCTGACCGCCAGCCCTTGCCCACAAGCCATCCTCTTCAAGCATAACAAATTGACATACATTGAGTTATAAATTTGATGTTAAATAACATCAATAATTGTCATTTTGTTTTTTCTTCATTTCAAAAAAAAATGCTACCTTTGCGGCTCGTTACAAGAAAGAATATTCGCGGAGCCTCGCGCCCCGCGCCTATGAAGCCGAAATGTCGTCACTCACACTAGCGATAGTCATCGCATTCATTCTGGGCTATGCCTGCATAGCGCTCGAAAGCATCATCAAGGTCAACAAGGCGGCCATCGCCTTGATCATGTCGGTGGTGTGCTGGTCGTTGTTCATGATTGACCCCACCGCCTATGTGCCGTCCGGCCTGGAGGGCAGCGAGCTGCACCACCACGTGGCCCGCATGGTGGAGCTTCACCTGGGCGACACGGCCACCACGCTGTTCTTCCTCATGGGCGCGATGACCATTGTCGAGGTGGTGGACCAGAACGGCGGCTTCAACTTCGTGCGCACGCTGCTGCGCACCTCGAGCAAGCGTAAGCTGCTGTGGCGCATCGCCTTCCTGACGTTCTTCCTGAGTGCCATCCTCGACAACCTCACCACCAGCATCGTGATGATCATGCTGCTGCGCAAGTTGGTCGACGACCACGACGACCGCCTGATTTACGCCTCGGTGGTGGTGATTGCCGCCAACTCGGGCGGGGCCTTCTCGCCCATCGGCGATGTGACCACCATCATGCTGTGGAACAGCGAGTTCGTCACCTCGCAGGGCGTCATCACCGAGATTTTCATCCCCTCGCTGGTGTCGATGCTGATTCCGGTGTTCATCATGCAGTACTGGTTCAAAGGCGACCTGGTGACCACCGGCATCGAGTCCGACTCGGGCACCGACGAGCTGTCGGACCGCGAGCGCAAAACGGTGCTCCTCGTGGGCGTGGGCGGACTGATTTCGGTGCCCGTGTTCCACTCGGTGACCCACCTGCCGCCCTTCATGGGCATCCTGCTCGTGCTCGGACTGCTGTGGATGGCCACCGAACTCTTCTACGGCAACAAGAAGCTCAAGGCCAAAGGCTCGTTCAAGAAGCGCGTCAGCACGCTGCTCTCGCGCATCGACATGAGCACCATCCTCTTCTTCCTGGGCATCCTCATGGCCGTGAGCTGCCTGCAGGAGATAGGCGTGCTCAAGATGATGGGCACCTGGCTCGACGGCGTGAGCAACGGCAACCACTACCTGGTCACCGGCGTGATAGGCGTGCTGAGCAGCATCGTCGACAACGTGCCCCTCGTGGCAGGCTGCATGGGCATGTATCCCCTCGCTCCCTCGGGCGACATGGCCGTCGACGGCATCTTCTGGCAGCTGCTGGCCTACTGCGCCGGCGTGGGCGGC
>CAMVDK010000134.1 GCA_947166165.1 uncultured Porphyromonadaceae bacterium | reverse complement strand
GAATTGAAATCACTATTCAACTAATAACTAAACAACTAATTAACCAGTGAAAACCTTGAACTTTGAAGACCTGACCCAGTTCAGGCAAAAGGCTCAGGCGGCTCTTCACGTTCGCGAGTTGAGCTACGCTGCCGTGAGCGAGAAAAGTTGCGGTCTGGAAGTAGGCACCGAGCACATCCAGCTGTTGTGCTGCGGCGGCACGGGCTGCAAGGCATCGAGCAGCGCCAAGATTGTGGAGAACCTCAAGGCAGCCATCGAGGCTCATGGTTTGGCCGACAAGGTGGACGTGATCACCACAGGCTGCTTCGGCTTCTGCGAGAAAGGCCCCATTGTCAATGTGATTCCCGACAACACGTTCTACACCCAGGTCAAGCCCGAGGATGCAGAGGAGATTGTCGCCGAGCACGTCATTGCCGGCCGCCGCGTGGAGCGCCTGCTCTATGTCGACCCCAAGACAAGCAAGGCCGTGAGCGACTCCAAGCACATGGACTTCTACCGCAAGCAAAAGCGCATCGCCCTGCGCAACTGCGGCTTCATCGACCCGGAGAACATCGACGAGTACATCGCCCGCGACGGCTATGCCGGTCTGGCCGATGTGCTGCAGAACCAGACTCCCGAGCAGGTCATCGACACGGTGACGCGCTCCGGCCTCCGCGGACGTGGCGGAGCCGGGTTCCCGGCAGGGAAAAAGTGGGAGCACGGGCGCGCCGTGAAGGCCGAGCATAAATATGTGGTGTGCAACGCCGACGAGGGCGACCCGGGCGCGTTCATGGACCGCTCGATCATGGAGGGCGACCCCCACTCGGTGCTCGAGGCCATGGCCATTTGCGGCTACGCCATCGGGGCCGACCACGGCTTGATTTACATCCGCGCCGAGTATCCCCTGGCCGTGCACCGCCTGCGCGTGGCCATCGAACAGGCCAACGCCTACGGATTGCTGGGCGACCACATCATGGGTTCCGACTTCAGTTTCGACATCGAGATTCGCTACGGCGCCGGCGCCTTCGTCTGCGGCGAGGCCACCGCACTGGTCCACTCGATGGAAGGCAAGCGTGGCGAGCCCCGCACCAAGCCGCCTCACCTCACCGACCACGGCTACATGGGCTATCCCACCAACGTCAACAACGTGGAGACACTGGCCAACGTGCCCATCATCATCACCAAGGGGGCCGACTGGTTCGCATCAATCGGCACCGAGAAGTCGAAGGGCACCAAGGTGTTCGCCCTAGCCGGGAAAATCAACAACGTGGGTCTGATCGAAGTGCCCATGGGCACCACGCTGCGCGAAATCATCTACGAGATTGGCGGCGGCGTGAAGGGCGGCAAAAAGTTCAAGGCCGTGCAGACCGGCGGTCCCTCGGGCGGCTGCCTCACCGAGAAGCACCTCGACATCCCCATCGACTACGAGAGCCTCACCGAGGCTGGTTCGATGATGGGTTCGGGCGGCATGATTGTCATGGACGAGGACGACTGCATGGTGTCGGTGGCAAAGTTCTATCTCGACTTCACCGTCAACGAGTCGTGCGGCAAGTGCACGCCCTGCCGCATCGGCAACAAGCGCCTGTATGAGATTCTGACCCGCATCACCCAGGGCAAGGGCACCGTCGACGACCTCGACACGCTCAAGAACCTGAGCGAGGTCATCAAGGAGACGTCGCTGTGTGGCCTGGGTCAGTCGTCGCCCAATCCGGTGCTCTCGACGCTGGCCAACTTCTACGACGAATATGTGGAGCACGTCAAGAAGCACACCTGCCGGGCCAAGCAGTGCAAAGACCTGCTCACCTACTCGGTGGTGCCCGACAAGTGCCGTGGCTGCGGCGCCTGCAAGCGCGGCTGCCCGGCCGACGCCATCATGGGCGACCTGCGCAAGCCACACGTCATCAACCCCTACAAGTGCATCCGCTGCGGTATGTGCAAGTCGCACTGCAAGTTCGGTGCCATCCTCGTTTTATAATCCACACAACATTCCTCACACATCCACATCGAAATGGAAGAGAAAATGATCACCCTCACCATCGACCGCCATGTGGTCGTGGTGCCCGCCAATATGACCATCCTCGAAGCCGCCACGACGGTGAACGTCGACATCCCCACGCTGTGCCACATCGACCTCGAGGGCACCTGCGTGAAGAGCAACCCCGCCAGCTGCCGCCTCTGCGTGGTGGAGGTGGAGGGTCGTGGCAACCTCGTGCCCGCCTGCGCCACCCAGTGCCGGCAGGGCATGGTGGTGCACACCAGTTCGCCCCGCGTGCTGCGTGCCCGCAAGACCGTGGCCGAGCTCATCCTCAGCGACCATCCCAACGACTGCCTCACCTGCCCCAAGTGTAGCGACTGCGAGCTGCAGCGCCTGGTGCGACGGCTCAACTTCCGCGTCACTCCCTACAACGACGGCGAGCGCAGCGTGCGCAAAATCGAAATCACTCCCGCCATCACGCGCGACATGAGCAAGTGCATCTACTGCCGCCGCTGCGAGAGCGTGTGCAACGAGGTGCAGAGCGTGGGCGCCCTCGGTGCCGTGGGACGAGGTTTCGGCACCACCATCGGGCCCGCTTTCGACAAGGAGCTCGGACAGACCAACTGCACCTACTGCGGCCAGTGCGTGGCCGTGTGCCCCGTGGGTGCGCTCACCGAGCGCGACTATGCCGAAGAACTCATCGCCGACATCACCAGCCCCGACAAGGTGGTCGTGGCGCAGACCGCTCCGGCCGTGCGCTACGCCCTGGGCGAAGAGTTCGGCCTCAAGCCCGGTGCCAGCGTCACCGGCAAAATGGTCACTGCGCTCAAGGACATGGGCTTCGACTACGTGTTCGACACCGATTTCGGTGCCGACATGACCATCATGGAAGAAGGGGCCGAAATCATCGACCGCCTCAAGAAGTTCATGGCCGGCGACAAGAGCGTGAAGTTGCCCATCATGACCTCGTGCTGCCCGGCATGGGTCAACTTCTACGAGCACGAATATCCCGACCTGCTCCAGCATCCGTCGAGCGCCAAGTCGCCCGCGCAGATGTTCGGCGCCGTGGCCAAGACCTACTGGGCCGAGAAGATGGGCATTCCGCGCGACAAGCTCGTCGTGGTGTCGATCATGCCCTGCCTGGCCAAGAAGTTTGAGTGCAACCGTCCCGAGTTCGCCGTCGACGGCAACCCCGACGTGGACTACAGCATCAGCACCCGCGAGCTGGCGGCCCTGATTCGCCGCAGCAACATCAACTTCGACCGTCTGCCCGACAGCGACTTCGACCGCCCGCTGGGCGAGTCGAGCGGCGCGGCAGCCATCTTCGGCACCACCGGTGGTGTGATGGAGGCCGCCTTGCGCACGGTCTACGAGGAGTTCACCGGCAAGACGCTGCCGCGCGTCGACTTCGACGAGGTGCGCGGACTCGACGGCTTCCGCGAGGCCACCATCGACCTCGGAGGCTTCCCGCTCAAGGTGGCCGTGGTGCACACGCTGAGCAACGCCCGCATGGTGATGGACAAGCTGCGCGCCGGCCAGCTCGACTACCATGTGGTGGAGGTGATGGCCTGCCCGGGCGGCTGCATAGGCGGAGCCGGACAGCCCTATCACCACGGCGACAGCAGCGTGCTGCGTGCGCGCCAGCGTGCGGCCTACGCCGAGGACGCCGGCAAGCAGCTGCGCAAGAGCCACGACAACCCCGACATACAGCGCCTGTACAAGGACTTCCTTGGCAAGCCCCTGCATGGCAAGGCCCACGAGCTGCTCCACACCACCTACAGCGACAAGACCATCAAGTAACTACACTCTTTCACTCCATAAAACATTGCAATTATGGCAAAGGCAAAAGAAAACAAACTGGCCTGCAACGTCGTCCAGCAAGTGGAGGCCATCTGCGATAAATTCGGCAACCAGCCGGGCGAACTCATCACCATCTTGCACGAGACCCAGGGCATGTATGGCTATCTGCCCGAGGAAATTCAGCGCATCATTGCCCGCAAGCTCGGCATTCCCGCTTCGAAGGTCTATGGCGTGGTGACGTTCTACTCCTTCTTCACCATGACGCCCAAGGGCCGCCATCCCATTTCGGTGTGCCTGGGCACGGCGTGCTATGTGCGCGGCAGCGAGCCGCTGCTCGAGGAAATCAAGCGCACGCTGGGCATCGACGTGGGGCAGACCACCCCCGACGGCAAGTTCTCGCTCGACTGCCTGCGATGCGTGGGTGCTTGCGGACTGGCTCCCGTGGTGACCATCGGCGACAAGGTCTACGGACGGCTCCAGCCCAAGGACATCAAGAAGATTCTTGAAGAGGTGGGCGACTGACCGTCACCATCTTTCTCAACCCACAAGGCCACCGGCCGCAGCGACACCTGCTGTCGCCCGGCCGGTGGCTTTGATTCATAACGGAATAATGGTCGGCTGGTTGAGAAGTTGTCTGCCAGCCCCGGTTGTGGCTGAAATCTGAAATTGGAAACGCAAATGAATCGTGACGAAATTCTGCGCCTGGCTGCCGAGCGGCTGGGCATTGCCCGGCTCAACACCATGCAGCAGCAGGTGCTCGAGGCCGGCTCGCATGGAGGCGACTTGATGGTGCTGGCACCCACAGGTAGCGGCAAGACGCTGGCCTTTGCCGCGCTGCTGCTCGAGGCCATGCAGCCGCAGCGCGAGCGGCTGCAGGCCGTGGTGATTGCCCCGTCGCGGGAACTGGTGATGCAAATCCACGGCGTGCTGCAAACACTGGCCGCTGGAATCAAGGTCACCTGCTGCTATGGCGGGCACAGTGTGGCCGACGAGCGTCAGTCGCTGCAAGTGGTGCCGGGCATTGTGGTGGCCACACCAGGCCGCCTGCTCGACCACGCGCGGCGCGGCCACATCGACATCGGCCCGGCGCGATGGCTCGTGCTCGACGAGTTCGACAAGACGCTCGAACTGGGATTTGACGACGAAATGCGGCAACTGCTGCGGCTCATGCCGGGCCTCGACCGCCGTGTGCTCACCTCGGCCACGCGCCTCGATGTGCTGCCCGACTTCGTGCGACCAGCCCATCCGCTGACGCTCGATTTCCTCCAGCACATGGACAACGCACCTGCCAGCCGCATGAAGGTGTGGACGGTGGAGGCCGACGGCAAGGACAAACTCGCCACGCTGCGCCGGCTGCTGCTCAGCAGGCACGAGGGCAAGGCCATCGTGTTTGTGAACTTTCGCGACACCGTGCTTCGTGTGCACGACGCGCTGCGGCACGCGCGCATTGCCAGCACGGCCTATCATGGCGGGATGGAGCAGGTGGAGCGCGAGAAGGCCGTGGCCATGTTCAACAACGGCTCGGCAATGGTGCTCGTGACCACCGACCTGGCGTCGCGTGGGCTCGACATCGCCGGCGTGAGCCATATTGTGCACTACCACCTGCCCACCAGCGCCGAGGCCTACACCCACCGCAACGGCCGCACGGCCCGCGTCGAGGCCACGGGCGAGGTGTATGTGCTGCTGGCGCCGGGCGAACAGTGTCCCGGCTATGTGGATGCCTGCGGTCGCCTGGAACTGCCCGAGGTGGTGGAGCGTCGTGGCATCGAGGCTCCGATGGCTACGCTCCACATCAAGGCGGGTCGAAAGGAGAAAATCTCTCGCGCCGATGTGGTGGGATTTATTGTGAACAATTCGGGTGTGGAGGCTAAGCAGATTGGGCGCATCGACCTGCACGACCACTATACGCTCGTAGCCGTTCCTCGCGCTGCGGTGCACGTCACGCTGCAACAGCTGCAAGCAGCCAAAATCAAAGGCCATAGGGTGCGCATCACCCTGGCCGGAGTGTGAAAGCGGGTCAGGAGAGATGGCCCTTGCCCTGGCGGGTGACTTCGGCCTCTTGGCCTGTGCAGTCGACCACCGTGCTCGGAATCAGTCCGCCACGGCCGCCGTCGACCACGATATCCACTGTCGAAGCATAGGTTTCGGCAATCAGGCCGGGCTCGCAACTGTAGTCCTCGTCGGGGCCTTGCACCGAGGTGGTGAGGATGGGGCGCCCCAGGGCGCGGACTATGGCCAGTGCGATGTCGTTGCTAGGGATGCGGATGCCCACCGTGCGGCGCCCTTTGAACGCCTTGGGCAGTTTCGACAGGGCAGGGAAGATGAACGTGAACGGCCCCGGCAGGTTGCTCTTCATCAGCCGGAACTGCTGGTTGTTGAACTTGGCGTATTGCGACACCTCGCTGATGTCGGCGCAGATGATCGACAGGTTGGTCTTGGCCGACTTCATCTCCTTGAGCGCGCAGATGCGCTCGATGGCCTGGTTGTTCATGGCGTCGCAACCCAGGGCGTAGACGGTGTCGGTGGGGTAGGCGATCAGGCCGCCGTTCTCGAGGCATTCGGCCACTTGGGCGATGCTGCGCTCGTTGATGTTGTTCTCGATAATTTCAAGGATGGTCATGGCTGGTGGATGGGTTGCAGATGATTAATCGATGATTTTGGTCTCAATATTGGTGGCTTGGGCATAACGCTCCAGCAGTTGCGCCATGCGCTCGACGGCTTGATTGATAGGCATTTCGGGGCCGAAGGCGTTGATGTTGATTTGTGCTGTGACGGTGTCGAGTGTGAACTTGGTGCGCTCCTCGTCGCTCGTTGGGGTGGCGATGCCGCCAGCGGCGTCGCGATAGACGGGCATGCCCTCGATGTTGAGCGCGCCCCGCCCGATGCCGTGGTACACTTCGCCGGCGCGCCCCACGCCCATGACGAGTTTGTCGCCCTCAATCTTGTCGGCGTCGAGGCCGCTGATGGGGTAACCGCTCTCGACTGACACCAGGTTCACCACATCGATGAGCGTCGTTAGGCGGTACAGCCCCAGCCCTTTGACTATGCGCCGGCACAGCTGCTCGCTGGCCACGCGGTAGCGGCCCGGATCCTTGCCCAGCGCTTTGTAGAGCCGGCGCGTGGCGGCGATGGCCGGGCGCTGGTTCACGGTGAGGATTTCGCGGTAGCGCTCGCCGACGGCCGCAGCGGCCTGCTCGATTTCGTGCCACAGGTCGATGCTCGTGGGGCTGTTCACCACGCTGGCCCGCACAAGCCCGATGCGCATTTCGGGGCAGGCGGCCCGGATGCGGGGATCAATTTCGATGCTGATCATATAGTCTGAATGATATAGATGTTGGGCATATATCCTGCGGGGTTAATGCGAATTTCGCTAATTTGACTAATTTCGCTAATATTCATTCCATTCGCGTAATTCGTGAAATTCGCATAATTCGTGAAATTCGCATTGAAATCACGAGTCGGGCCATCGGAGGGATTATTCGCTAACTGAAATCAGCCTGCCCCACATTTTGGGCAGGCTGATGAAAACAAAGCGGCCGGGAGGGGAGTGGTGCCCTCTCCGGCTGCGCATGGGTTTAGTTCTCCTCGTCCATGATGATGTGCATGATTTCGATGGCCGACTTCATGACGTTGGTGCCGGGGCCGAAGATGCAGGCCACGCCAGCCTTGTAGAGGAAGTCGTAGTCCTGCACGGGAATCACACCACCGGCGATGACGATGATGTCTTCGCGGCCGAGTTTCTTGAGTTCCTCGATCACGGCGGGCACGAGCGTCTTGTGGCCGGCGGCCAGCGACGACACGCCCAGCACGTTCACGTCGTTCTCCACGGCCTCGCGGGCGGCCTCTTCGGGAGTTTGGAACAGCGGGCCCATGTCGACGTCGAAACCGCAGTCGGCGTAGCCGGTGGCTACCACCTTGGCACCGCGGTCGTGACCGTCCTGGCCCATCTTGGCCACCATGATGCGTGGCTGACGGCCTTCCTTGGCGGCGAACTTGGCGGTGAGGTCGCGGGCCTTCTGGAGGTCGGGGTCGGATTTGGTTTCGGATGAATACACGCCAGAAATGGTTTTAACAACAGCTTTGTAACGTCCCACGACTTCCTCGCAGGCGTCGCTGATTTCGCCCAGCGAGGCGCGGTCTTTGGCAGCCTGTACGGCCAGCTCGAGCAGGTTGCCCTCGCCGGTCTTCACACACTCGGTGATGGCCTTGAGGTCGGCCTGCACACGGGCCTCGTCGCGGCCTGCGCGCAGCTTCTCCAGGCCTTCCACCTGCTCGCGGCGCACCTCGGTGTTGTCGATTTCCAGGATGTCGATGGGAGGCTCCTTCTCGAGGGCGTATTTGTTCACGCCCACCAGCGTCTGACGGCCGCTGTCGATGCGGGCCTGGGTGCGAGCGGCGGCCTCCTCGATGCGCATCTTGGGCACGCCGGTCTCGATGGCCTTGGCCATGCCGCCCAGCTTCTCAATCTCCTCGATGTGGGCCCAGGCCTTGTGCACGAGCTCGTCGGTGAGCTTCTCCACATAGTAGCTGCCGGCCCAGGGGTCGATGGCTTTGGTGATGAAGGTCTCCTGCTGGATGTAGATCTGCGTGTTGCGCGCGATGCGGGCCGAGAAGTCGGTGGGCAAGGCTATGGCCTCGTCGAGGGCGTTGGTGTGCAGCGACTGCGTGTGGCCCAGGGCGGCGGCCATGGCCTCGATGCACGTGCGGCCCACGTTGTTGAACGGGTCTTGGGCCGTGAGCGACCAGCCCGACGTCTGGCTGTGGGTGCGCAGCGACATCGACTTGGGGTTCTTGGCGTCGAAACTCTTCACAATCTTGGCCCACAACAGGCGGCCGGCGCGCATCTTGGCGATTTCGGTGAAGAAGTTCATCGAGATGCCCCAGAAGA
>CAMVDK010000133.1 GCA_947166165.1 uncultured Porphyromonadaceae bacterium | reverse complement strand
GACCTCCTGCGTGACAGGCAGGCATTCTAACCAACTGAACTAACGCACCAGTTTGCTTTTGCGCTGCAAAGGTACTGCCTTTTTGCGAACTGGCCAAATTTTTCGGCCTGTTTTTTCCAAAAAAAATCATTTTGCCCTAAAAATGACGTTCGAAATGCAGAAAATCGCCTCAGTATTTTGGCCTTCGGAAAAAAATAAATACCTTTGCACGTTTATTTGGCGATATGCGCCAAAAAAGCGACTGTATATAATAAGGAATAAACAAAAAAATTCATAGATTTTAGAAATGGCAACATTAGAGAAAATTCGTCAGAGAAAGAAAATTCTCGCCATCGTGATTGGTGCCGCTCTGGTGGCATTCATCATCGAGGTGGGTATCGAAGCCCTTGGCCGCCAGGCCTCCAACAGCACCGCCGCGAAGGTGGGAAGTGAGAAAATCGACATCATGACCTTCAACAAGCGGGTCGAGAAGGAAGCCGCCAAGGACCAGAACAATCCCCAGGCATCGCAGACCGACCAGGCCACTCGCCAGCAGCAGGTGCTCAACAGCATGATCACCGAGAAGCTGCTTGAGAAGGAGTACGACGACGTGGGCATCTACGTGACCGACAGCGAGATCAGCGAGCTCATGATTGGCAAGAACGCCGCCCAGCCCGCCGTGCAGTTCGCACAGCAGGTGGGTGCCGAGAGTCCCGCCCAGCTCAACGACATCCTGAACAACCCCAGCAAAGTGGGGGCTAACGAAAGCCAGATGGCCGAGCTCCGCGCACAGTGGGAAGACCTGAAGAACAGCGTCGTGGACCAGTTCAAGATGGCCAAGCTGCAGATGCTCGTGGCTGGCGGACTGCAAGCCAACGACCTCGACCGCAAGATGATGATGGAAGACGAGGCCAACACCTGCTATGTGAACTTCGTCAAGAAGGACTACGCCTCGCTGCCCGACGACAAATATGCCGTCACCGACCAGGAACTCAAGGCCGAGTGGGAGAAGATGAAGTCGAACTTCGCCATCGATGAGGAGACCCGCGCCATCCACTACATCGCCGCCCCGATCATGCCCTCGCCCGACGACATCAAGGCCGCCAACAAGGTGGCCGACGCCGCCTACGCCGCCCTGCAGAAGGGCACCGGCACCGACTCGGTGCGCCTGCTGGGCACCGTGCAAATCGACACCGCCCGCTATGCCGCCAACAAGGTGCCCGCCAACCTGAAGGACTTTGTGCTCGGTGCTGCCGTGGGCGCCACCAAGCGCGACTCCACAGCCGGGGCCAACCGCTACCGCATGTACAAGGTGACCAACAAGATCGTCTCGCTCGACTCGGTGCAGATCATGGCCATGGCCGTGACAGGGGCCAAGTCCACACAGGATTCGGCGCTGGCCATGCTCAACGGTGGCAAGAGCATCACCGATGTCGCCAAGGCCATCAAGGGCGCTCAGGGCGACACCACTGCACAGTGGGTGCAGGTGGTGGGATTCCCCGACTCGCTGAAGACCAAGCTGGCCACCGCCGGCGAAGGCTACTTCTCGTTCATGAGCAACGACCAGGGCGCACAGCTTGTGAAGGTGATCGACAAGAAGGCCCCCAAGACCTTCTACACCGTGGCCACCATCAAGTATGAGGCCTACGCCAGCCAGAAGACCATCGACGACCTGCGCGGCAAGCTGCAAGATTTCCTCAACGCCAACAAGACCGTGGCCGACTTCGAGAAGAACGCCGCCAAGGCCGGCTTCAACGTGATGGAGGCCATGGTGACCGCTAGCACCCCGCAACTGGGCCAGAGCCCCTACGGAGGCGGCATCAAGGAAACCCGCAAGGCCATCAAGTGGGCCTTCGACAGCAAGAAGGGACAAGTGTCGCCCATCTTCAGCGACAACAACGACTACTTCGTGGCCGTGGCCCTCGACGACATCTACACCGACTTTATGCCCTTCAACGCCCCGCAGGTGAAGGAGATGCTCACCACCCGCGTGCGCAATGAGAAGAAGGGCGCCGACCTGATGAAGCAGTATGAGGGCAAGGCCAAGGACCTGGCCGGCTTCGCCAGCCTGATGGGCACCAACGTCGACACCACGCAGGTGGTGTTCGGCGGCAACTTCACCCCCAAGCTCGAGAACGAGCCCGCCATCGCCGGACGCATCGCCGCCACCAAGCAGGGCGTGGTGAAGCTGTGGAAGGGCGAGAACGCCGTCTACGCCTTCCAGGTCACCAAGATCGAGAAGGCCGCACGCGTGCCCTCCAAGCAGGAACTCGACCAGCGCTACGCTCGGCAGCGCGGCGGTGGCATCGCTTCCAATCCCCAGGCCATCGCAGCCATCCTGTCCAAGGCCACAAAGGTGGAGCGCAGGCTCATCGACTTCTATTGATCGCACACACGCCAAGCACGCGTGCATGACATGAGAATAACCGCGGAATTCACGAAAAAATCGTAAATTTCGCGGTTTTCCTTTTTGCGTGTCACGGAAAGTGAGTAATTTTGTGGATTATTGTCAACACCAAACCTCAAAAATGAAGACCATCAACGAATTGCAAGCCGAAATCGTCGAAGAGTTCGACGGCCTCGACGACTGGATGGACCGCTATGCGGTGATCATCGACATGGGCAACTCGCTCGAGCCACTCGCCGAGGAGCACAAGACGGCCGACAATCTGATTGACGGCTGCCAGAGCCGCGTGTGGGTGCACGCCACCATGACCGGCGAGGGCGTGCTGCACATCGAGGCCGACAGCGACGCGCTCATCGTGAAAGGCATCATCGCCATGCTCGTGCGCGTGCTCAGCGACCACACCCCGCACGACATCCTCGCCGCCGACCTCCACTTCATCGGCGACATCGGCCTGCAGGAGCACCTCTCGCCCACGCGCAGCAACGGACTGCTGGCCATGGTGCGCCGCATACGTGAAATAGCAGCCAACGCGGCAGGCCAACGCGACAGCAAATAATAATAAATATCATATTCTCACCTAAAAACTAATCAATTATGTTACTAGATCTCTGGAACAACAATCGCATGGTGGCCATGCTGCTTGCGATACTTGTTGTGGTTTTACCTTTCCTCGTTTATTATATTATCGAGGCTAAGAAGAAGCACCCCAAGGGCCTCATCTCGGCGGCCCTGTCGAACATGGGCGAGCGATTTGGCTACTACATCATGAACGCCGTGCTGCTGCTCTTCTTGTGTTCGAAGTTTGGTATCAGCGATTTTTGGGCTGGCTGGATTTATTCCATTTTCTATTTCGGAATTTATGTGCTCAGCCTTCCCGGCGGCATCGTGGCCGACAAGCTGCAGAACTTCAAGGGCACAATTATCGCAGGACTCATTGTCATGGCTGCGGGCTATGCCATCCTGTCGGTGCCTGTGTTTGGCGGCAATCCTGGTGCGGTTCCCGCGTGGGTGCTCGTGCTCACTTGTTTTGCCCTCTTGCTCATTGCCTCAGGCAATGGCCTGTTCAAGGGCAATCTGCAGGCCATCGTGGGGCAGATGTACGACAACTACGAAATCGAGGCTGCAAAGAAGGGGCCTGAAGAACTGGCTATCGCTAAGTCGCGTCGCGACAGTGGATTCCAGATTTTCTATGTTTTCATCAACATTGGCGGTGTGATTGCTCCTTTCGTTGCACCGCTGTTGCGCAGTGCAATGCTTAAGCTCGACGGATTTATCTATAATGCCGATCTGCCCCGTCTGTGCCACGGTTTCCTGTCGGGAACCTTGAAAGGCGAGGACGTCCAGAACCTCAACACCCTTGCCCAGAGTTCAGTCTTGGAAGGTGGTCAGGTGGGTGATATGGCAACTTTCTGCACCAACTACCTTGAGAGTTTCAACACCGGTGTGCACTACTCGTTCATCGCATCAACCTTGGCCATGTTGATATCACTCTTGATTTTCGTGGCTACCCGCAATTCGCTGCCTAATCCTGTCAAGAAAGTTAAGGAAGCACTGTCGTCGCGTGCCGAAGACGTTGCTGCCGATGCTAAAGAGATCAAGCAGCGCATGTATGCACTGTTTGCCGTGCTAGGCGTGGCGGTGTTCTTCTGGTTCTCGTTCCACCAGAACGGACAGTCGCTGTCGGTGTTTGCCCGCGACTTCTGCGACACCCAGGCCATTGCCCCCGAGATTTGGCAGTGCATCAACCCCTTCTTTGTGATTGTGCTCACGCCCATCATCATGATGATATTTGGTTCGTTGGCCAAGAAAGGCAAAGAAATCTCAACCCCGAAGAAAATCGCTTTCGGTATGTTTTTGGCCGCCTGTGCCTATCTCTTCCTCATCGCGATATCTGTTGTCAACGACTATCCTTCGGGTGATGAGTTCAAGGGGCTGTCCGAGGCTGTTAAGTCCACGATGAAAGCCGGTCCCTGGGTGCTGATTGTGACCTATTTCTTCCTTACTGTGGCCGAATTGTTCATCTCGCCACTGGGTTTGTCGTTCGTGTCCAAGGTAGCGCCCCAGCACCTTCAGGGCGTTTGTCAGGGGTGGTGGCTTACAGCCACAGCTGTGGGCAACCTGTTCATCGCCTTGGGTGTGGCCATGCTCAACAGCTTCCCCCATCAGTGGCAGTGCTGGGCAGTGTTTGCTTGTTTCTGCCTCATCTCGATGGGTGTGATGCTGGGCATGGTCAAGTGGCTTGAACGCGTCACCAAGTGACCCTAATCGGCTTTGCCGAACCCATAAACCTCGAGTGCGGAGATTTGTGATTCTCCGCACTCTTTTTGATGCCTGTTGCCGCTCTAAACCATAGACATGCCAGCTGGCTGGCGGATTCTGCATCGCATTGGTTTCCACTGCATTCTGCCATCCGGCCATGGCAGGCCATGGCCCTACTGACGCTTCATGTTGCCGATTGTTGAATCGGGTTCAGCGAGGGTAGGGGCGTGGCCTGCCACGCCCAGGGGCCGAATCATGCTGGTGGAATCTGCATCGTATTGGTTGCCAGTATATTCTGTCATCCGGCCATGGCAGGCCATGGCCCCACAGACTCGGCCATCGAGCCGCCATATATGACGGCTCTACAATTCGTGCGGTGTGGGGCGGCGGTAGGGGCGATGACCTGTCACGCCCGGTTGCGGAGCGGAGCGGCGTGGGTGGATGCAAAGCAATCCCGGCTTGGAATCCGGCCATGCGGCTGCGATTCCGAGTCGGGATTGGATGGTGGTGAGCCTCGCCGCGGATGGCGAGGACGGGGAGCGACGCGGCGTCGCCGTCGGGGTCGCGGACGGGGATGTTTACTTGTTCAAGATGATGTTGATGAGCAGGTTGAGGTCGGTCACGTCCACCTGGCCGGTGCCGTCGAGGTTGGCGCGGGCGATGCGGTCGATGTCGGTCTCCTTGCCGAGCACGATGTTGACGGCGATGTTGATGTCGTCGATGTCGACCACGCCGTCGAGGTTGATGTCGCCCGTCGGGGCCAGCGACAGCGTGTAGGCGGCCAGGCCGTTGCCGGGCACGTAGACGTAGAGCTGGCGCTCAGTGTCCGAAGCTCCCGGGGCGGTGGCGCACGGAGCGTCCCACGTCTGGCTGTTGAAGCCGCCAATGCCGCGCTCGGGGAACACCCACAGTGGCTGGTAGCCGGCCAGGTCGTAGTCGCCGTCGTTGTTCACCACCAGGGCAAACCGGTGGCCCACCTCGCTGCGGAAGTCGGTGTAGCTGTAGAGCAGGTAGTGGGAGTCGCCCATCTCGAAGAAGGCGGCGCCGTTGGTCTCGGTGCCCTCGGGCTCGATGTCGGTGTTGTTGTCGAAGCTGTCGAGGATGTTGCCGTTGCTCAGGTTGTAGAGCGTGAGCATGGTGCTGCCGCCGTTGACCCATGCCTGCGTGGGGCTCACGGGGTAGATGCGCGGTGCCAGGCCGAAGTTGGCGGCCGACGACGGGTAGCGGCCCTTGACGGTCACCACCTTGGTCTCGGCCGTGTTGCCGCCGTCAACGCGCCAGCGCACGATTTGCGTGCCGCTCGACAGGGGGGCCATCACGTAGAACGAGCCGCTGGTCACATCGCCCGACACATGGCAGTGGTCGATGCGCGTGGTGCTGGTGCCGCTGGCCGTGAGGCTGGCGCGCAGCGTGGCCTCGCCGGTGTCGGGGTCTACCTGGAAGATTTTGAGCGGCTGCGAGCCTATTTGCAGCACGAGGTTGCTGATGAGCACGTGGCCGGCGTCGTCGAGGAAGATGTCGTTGCCAGGATAGTAGAGTGCCTGCACCTGCTCGTCGACGGGCACCACTTTGATGCGCTCGCCGGTGGCGGCGTCGTAGTGGGCGATGTAGACATCGGCGTCGCTGGCTCCGGCCGAGCGGCCGATGAGCAGCACATGGTCGCCCACCACGGTCATGCCGCGGTTCATCAGGCCGTCGCCGTCGAAGGTGATGTTGTCGTATTCGTCCTTGATCGAGCGCACCCAGCGGTTGGTGAGGCGCAGGCCGTCGGCGGTGGTGGCATAGGTGTCGATGTCGCGCTTGACCACGTAGCCGGGCTCGTAGGCTCCGGTGGGCAGGTTGGTGATGGTGAACGTGCGCACGGCCGATGTGCCGGGGTCGCAGCCGTCGGCCTGGGTGAGCACGCGCCAGTAGAAGGTGCCCTTGCCCAGCAGGCCGGGCATCACGTCCAGGGCCATGTGGCCGCCGCGCTCGGTGGCGGCAGCCTCGAGCTTGATGGTGGTGAACGCGGCGTCGGCCGACACCTGCACGGTGCTGCCGGTGACGGTGGCGGCCACGTCGTAGGTGATGATGAAGTCGTTGTCGATGCTGGCGCCGTCGGCGGGGGTGAGCAGCGTGGCTGCCGGGGCAAACGGGCGCTGCGCGGTGGTGAACGTGGCCGGCTCCGAGGCTTTGTCGAAGTGGCCGCTCTGCGAGGTGATCACACGCCAGTAGTACATCGTGCTCGACTGGAGCGCGTTGAGGTTGACCATCACCTCGTTGGTCGAGATGTTGGTGCGGTTGATGAGCACATTGGTGAAGTCGGCGTCGCTGGCCACCTGCAGGGTGTAGGTGGCGTCGGTGGCGGCTGTCCAGCGGAAGCTGGGTGTCCACGTCGTCACGATGGTGCCCACGGGCGAGAGCAGTGTCACCTGCTCGGCCTCGCCCACGGGAGCGCCCACATAGGCCGGCGCGTTTTCGTAGTTCCAGCCGTCAATCACCGTGATGGCATACCAGTAGCCGTCGCGGTAGGCGGCGGGGATGGTGTAGGTGGTGTTGTAGGTCATGCCCAGCAGGTAGTCGCTCTTGATGCCATCGGTCACGGTGCTCTGGATTTCGTCGACCGAAGCCGTGTTGGGGATGGCATAGATGGCATACTTGATTTGTGCGCGCTCGTTGACGCCCGTCCACGAGAGGGCGGTGCCGTTCATCTGGGCGTTGCTCACCGGATTGTAGACTTTACGCGTCTTCCAGGTCATGGCCGGCGGGATGGCGGGCTTGGTGAACACGGTCTGCGCCAGATAGTCGGCCAGGCCCGAGCAGGTGGGGCCGTCGATATATTTGGCCGAGTAGAAGTTCACGCCCGGCGCGCCGTCGAGGTTGTACAGGCGGCTGTAGTTGATTTGCTGGATGATTTCGTCCCAGTCGTCCTGGGTGTTGGTGCTGGCCATGAAGTAGATGTTGTGGCTGGCGTAGTGGTGGCGGCCAAAGTGCTGGGCGATGTAGCTCCACCACTGCGTGAGCGGGCCGAAGGGGTTGGTGGCATGGTTGCACTTCCAGTAGAGCTGGGGCGAGATGTAGTCGATGGTGCCTTCCTCGAGCCAGGCCAGCGGGTCGCTGTAGATCTGGTTGTACTGCCAGTCGCTGCCGGTGGGGCACGGGGTGACGCCGTGCTGGCTGGCGCTGGTGGCCGCTGTGCCAGCCACGCCGGCCGGGCCGATGCCGAATTTCACGCCCGGGCGCGTTTCCTGAACCATGGCGCACATCTGCCGCACCATCTCGTTCACGTTCTCGCGGCGCCAGTCGCCTATGCTCATGCTCGTGCCGCTCTGCTGCCAGAGTGTGTAGTCCTCGGCCGCGCTGCCGCTGGGCATGCCGCCGCCAGGATAGAAGTAGTCGTCGAAGATGATGCCGTCGATGTCGTAGTTCTCAATCATCTCGCGGCACACGTTCAGCAGCAGGTCGCGCGAAGCCTGCAGGGCGGGGTTGAACACCAGGCGGTTGGTCTCGGCGCCGTGCATGAGCATGCCCGAGGCCTTCACCTGCTGGTCGATGTCCGTGTTGCAGTCGTTGCCGCTGCTGTTGCTGAAGCGGTAGGGGTTCACCCAGGCGTGGAACTCGAGCCCGCGCTTGTGGCACTCCGCCACGGCAAACTCCATGGGGTCCCAGCCGGGATCCTTGCCGCGCGTGCCGGTGAGGTAGCTCGACCAGGGCTCGTAGCTCGAGCGGTAGAGGGCGTCGGCCATCGGGCGCACCTGCAGGCAGATGGCGTTCATGTTGGCCTTCACGAAGCCGTCGAGCAGGTCGGTGAGCTGCTTCTTTTGCTGTGCAATCACTGAGGCCGACGAGCCGCGCGTCTGCGGCCAGTCGATGTTCGACACGGTGGCGACCCACACGGTGCGCATCTCGCGCTTCAGGGCCTCGTCGCCGTGAACTGGTTGCACGCCGGCCAGGGCCAGCAACGCAACCAACAGGGGGAGAATTCGTTTCATGTTCAGTTGATGTTATATGAATAGTATGTTCAT
>CAMVDK010000132.1 GCA_947166165.1 uncultured Porphyromonadaceae bacterium | reverse complement strand
GGCAAACGCCGCAAAGTGGCTCAAAACTGTTCTTCCTTTTTTCATAACACTAATAAAATAATAATTCTGCCGCAAAATTAAATAAAAGTCAACAAACAACAAGCATTATTGCGAAATAAAAGGCAATTACCGACGTGTTGTCCCCAGTGAAAGGAACTCAGAACCGCGAAACATCGATTGAGAAGCCCGGAGGGCGATATCTGAGTAACCCCGGGCCAACGCTACGCGTTGTTCCGGGGAGCGACATCAGCTAGCAGAAATGCCTCTGGAGGAGGCCACTGCGGTAGCGGTAGCCCCCCTTCACCCGCGTGTGGCCTCCTTCAGAGGCGATTTAGTTTCATCCCGCTTCCCACTGGGCTACCGCTGACGCGGTAACCCAGCGTTATTAAAATGTTGCCCTTCGGGCAACTCAGCTTTCCTTTCACGGTTCTGACGCACTCTCACTCGTCCTTTTCAAGGTCTGACCTGGGGACACCATCCCATTAATTGCCAAAGCAATTACCGACGTGTTGTCCCCATCTCCGGCTATTCAGTTCGAAGAACTGGACAAGGCCAGCAGGCCTTGAATTGAACTGAACCCCAGGGCGCAAGCGTCGGAGACGGTTGTGGCCTGGGGATGACGGCACTACTCGGCTCCGGGCCTCGCAGAGGGCCAACTGTCGGTCGCTGAAACTGCTCCCCCTTCGAGCTGCCGGGAGCAACAAAGTCATAGTTCCCTCAATATTCATTGCGACAATGATTTCTGCATGAATTATCACACATCTTCCTTGAATTACAAATAGATTTATGGGTAATTCATGATAATTCGTGTAAAATATTAGCGTGAATTATCGTCGAAGACGAACTTTGTGAGCGGGGACAACAGACCGCAAAAAAGCTCCACCCCGAGGGGCAGAGCCTTTTTTTATTGGATTAACAGAGTAATGCTCTCCAGCTTACTTCGCGCGAACGATGGTGACGGCGCGGCTCAGCGGAGCGCTCTTGGGACCGAAGTCCACATCGGGACGGTTGCGGTCGTCGATCTGAGTGTCGAGGCGGTTCTCGGCCACACCCTTACCAACAAGAGCCTTCTTCACAGTAGCAACACGGTCTTTGCGGAGACGGGTGTTGATCTGGTTGTTACCGGTGTAGTTGTCGGCCCAACCAGTGAGCTGGTAGTTCTTGTTCTCCTGGAGCATCACGTTGGCAACTGCATCGACGACGTCGTTCTGCACGCCGACAATCTTGCTGACGTTGATGGGGAAGTAGACGGTAGCCAGGGGAGCATCACCTGCGGGCTGCGGGCCGGGCTGCGGGCCGGGCTTGCCGCAGTTGCGAAGCTGGTTCTCCAGGTCGGCAATCTTGCGATCGGCAGCCTGCAGACGGGCCATAAGAGCGTCACCCTCAGCATCGGTGTACTTGTAGGTGGGGCAGATGGGCACCACGGGGGCAGTCCACTCGCGCTTGTTGAACTTGTAAGCGATACCAATCAGTGCGCTGGGATACTCACTCCAGGTGCGGTTGCCCGGACCATCGGTGTGCTCCTGCATCATCTCGAAGCGGAGATCCAGCAGAACGTCGAGAGCGTTGGTCACAGCGAAGCTGTTGAGAAGACCAGCGCGGAGGCTCAGGTTACGAGCGGGCTTGTTGTCGCCTGCATAGGTCCACTTGCCCTTGCCATCGTTGCCAGAACGATAGAAGCCCCAGTGGATGCTAGCACCAACGTAGGGGATGGCGTTGTAGATACGGCCGGGACGATAACCACACACCCAGTTGGTGAGGTTGATCATAGCGTCGCCAGCGACACCAACGTTGTTGAAATACTGGAAGTGAGCGTCCTTGCCCAGCTTGTTGTTGAGCTTGTTGTCCATGTCGCGGCGCTGAGCGAAACCATAGACGGTTGCACCCTTCATCTGGTTGAACTCGCCCATGACGCGCAATCCAGCGATGGGGCTGAACCACTTGCCAACGACCAGGTTACCCTTCCAGCCGAGACGCTTGCCAAAGTCGACACCACGGTCGTACTTAGACATCATGATACCTGCACCACCCATAGCTCCAACGAACCAGTTGTCCTGGAAACGGTTGAAGGTATAGCCCTGAGCAGGATCCTCCACATAGGTCACCTCCTGAGCGTTAGCAACAGCAGGTGCCATGAACATAGCGCATGCCAGCGCCATTAAAGTAATCTTTTTCATAGACTTACGTTAAAATTTTGTATCTGTTAAACAATAAAAAAACTATCTACTCTCGGAAATTATTGTGCAAATGTACAACCTTTTTTTGGAATAGTAATGGCTTTTTCGAAAAAAAATCGAAAAATTCGCGATTTTTTTATTTTGCGACTACTTTTATGATGTTCTGAGCCACCTTTTCGGGGGTGAATCCGAACTTATCATCTAACACTTTGTAAGGAGCCGACGCGCCGAAGTGGTCCAGCCCGTCGACGTGGCCTTTCACCACCCTGGCCAGCGTGCTGGGCAGCCCGGCCGTGAGGCCATACGATGGCACACCGTCGGGGATGACCAGCCTGCGGTAGGCGTCGTCCTGCGCCAGGAACAGGCCGATTGAAGGCACCGACACCACCTGCGCCTTCACGCCCTGCTGGGCGATGATGGCGGCAGCGGCCACAAGCGTCGACACCTCGGAGCCATTGCCCACGAGCACGACATCGGGGTTGTCCACCTTATTAATTATATAGCCTCCCTTTTCAGCCCCCAGTGCTTCGCGGTACCGATCGCCGCTGGCGGCGGGGAGGTCGGCCACATTCTGGCGGGAGAGGATGAGTGCCGTTGGCGTGAGGGTGTTCTCCATGGCCATCTTCCAGCACACGCTGGTCTCGGCGGCATCGGCCGGACGCAGCACGAGCATGCTGTTGCGGCCGCTGTGGTTCTGGAGTTCCTCCATCAGGCGGATTTGTGCTTCTTGCTCGACGGGCTCGTGGGTGGGGCCGTCTTCACCGACGCGGAAGGCGTCGTGGGTCCAGATGAACTTGACGGGCAGCTCCATCAGCGCCGAGAGGCGCACAGCGGGCTTCATGTAGTCGCTGAAGACGAAGAAGGTGCCGCAGGCGGCGGTCACGCCGCCGTGCAGGGCCATGCCGTTGATGATGGCCGTCATGGCCAGCTCGCTCACACCGGCATGGAGGAAGGCTCCCTTGAAGTTGTGGCGGGCAAAGGCACCGGCCACCTTGAGGAAGCCGTCGGTCTTGTCGCTGTTGGCCAGGTCGGCGCTCGCGACGATCATGTTGCCGGCTTTGCGCGCCAGCTCGGCCAGCACATTGGCGCTGGCAGCACGGGTGGCGATGCCAGGTTTGTGGGCGATGGCGGCATAGTCGACTGTAGGGGGCACTCCCTTCACATATTGCTCGAGCAATGCAGCCTGCTCGGGGTGACCTTCGGCCCATGCGCGCTCCTGCGCCGTGCGCTCGGCCACGATGGCCCGCAGCTCGTCGGCACGGCGGGCATAGAGGTCGGCCGTCTCGGGGAAGGTGGCCCAGGCGTTGTCGGGGTCGCCGCCCAGGTTGGCCACCGTCTTGGCATAGTCGGCGCCGCTCTTGCCGATGGGCTGCCCGTGGGTGCTGCACTGCCCCTCGAAGCTCGTGCCGTCGGCCTTGACGCAGCCGCGCCCCATGACGGTGTGGCCGATGATGATGGTGGGTCGCTCCTGCTCGGCCAGGGCATTGTCGAGCGCGGCGGCGATGGCCGTGGCGCTGGTGCCGTCCACCTCGAGCACATTCCAGTTCCAAGCGCGGTACTTTGCGGCGGTGTCCTCGTTGGAGACGGCGTCACAGTCGGTGGAAAGCTGCACGGTGTTGCTGTCGTAGAACATGATGAGCTGGCTCAGCCCCAAGTATCCGGCAATGCGTGCGGCTTCTTGCGAGATGCCCTCCTGCACGCCACCGTCGCTGATGAAGGCGTAGGTCTTGTGGGCAAACGCCTCGCCAAAGCGGGCTGCCAGGAATCGCTCGGCGATAGCGCAACCAACGGCCATCACATGGCCCTGTCCGAGCGGGCCGCTGGTGTTCTCCACACCGTGGTCCACGTCGAGCTCAGGGTGCCCCGGCGTGATGCTGCCCCACTGGCGGAACTGCTTCAGGTCGTCGACAGCATACTTGCCGGTGAGGTGAAGCACGCTGTAGAGCATGGGCGACATGTGGCCCGGGTCGAGGAAAAAGCGGTCGCGCCCAAGCCAATGCGGGTCATCGGGGTTATAGACCAAATACTTGGAAAAGAGCACGTTCACAAAGTCGGCACCACCCATGGCACCACCAGGATGCCCGGAGTTGGCGTTCTCGACCATTGTGGCAGCGAGGATGCGGATGTTGTTGGCCGCGCGCTGCATGAGTTGTTCGTCAATCATAGTCTCAATAAAGGTGTTAAAGACCCACTATGGGTTCAAGCTACAAATTTACAGCCTTTTTTTCAATTCCACAAGAACTGCGGCAAAAAAACGCCGAAAAACAGCCACGAGTTCCCGTTTTAAGCTTTTCAGGAACTCGTGGCCGTGGTTCGCCATCAAGGCATGAGGAAATGCCTATCTCACTCTTTGCCGAGCATGATGTTGATGAGGATGTTCAGGTCGTCGATGTCGGCGCTGCCGCTGCCGTCGATGTCGGCCTGGCCGGGATAGTTGCTGGCACTGGCCTTGCCGAGCATGATGTTGATGAGGATGTTCAGGTCGTCGATGTCGACCACGCCGTTGCCGTCGATGTCGCCGCGCAGCCCATGGGCCGTGGTCCACAGGTCGAGCTGCACGGGTGAGGTGTAGTCGCCGCCGAGCTGGCTCTTGTCCACCGCCAGATAGGCAATGCCCGTGTTTATCGACATGAAGAGGTCGATGTTGTTAGCGAATTCCTTCCATTCCACACAACTGTTGCCCAGGAAGTAGGCCTTTGTGTCGTCGGGATTGGCGGCAAACGGTGCGTAGGGGATGTCGTCGACCGTGAGCAGCGGCCGGAGCATGTTGCCACTGATGGCGGGAGCCGAAGTGGCGCTGGGCAACAGGTAGTGCGTGCCCGGCTCGCCGTGGAGAATCACACCGTTCTTGCTGGGAATGCGCTGGTTGGTGAGTTTGGTGGTGGTGGCCATGCGCTGGCTGGCGTTGAATCCCGTCACGCTGTAGGCCGTGAGGCCGTCGGGCAGGGTGACATGGCGGGCGCAAGCGAAGGGAAGGTAGCCATTCTCGCTATTGGTCACCACCCAAGGCAGGCAGTTGAGCGTGGAGTAATTTTGCAGCCATGAGAGAAGCACATTGTTCTTCACATAGCAAGCAAAGCCCGAGGCGTTGTTGCCTGCGAAATTGCTGCCGAGCAGGGTGTATTTGTTGGGTACCTTATCGGGGAGCAGCACCAGGGTCTTCAGGTTTTTGGCGCCATAGAGTGCTTTGTCGCCGATGCTCGTGACCGACGTGGGCACCACCACGCTGGTGACGCTCGTGCCGGTGAAGGCGCAGGTGTCGATCTTGGTCACCTCCCACACCTTGCTGCCCTGAACAATCGGATAAGGAATCACCACATCGCCGGTATAGTTCTCGCCGCGTTGCGGCTCGATGAGTTGGGCGGTGTTGCTGGCAATCTGCTCATACCACAGACCGTTGTGCTTGAATCCACGCGCTGCGGCATCGGTGATGAGCACCTGGGTGTTGGTCAGTTCATTGCCATAAGCATCGACAAGCACACCTCCCTCGGTGCTGTAGTCAAACGTCTTGAGCGTTGTGGCAGTGGGCTTGGCGATGTAGTGACCGTCGTTGAGCGTGAGCGTAGAGCGGAGCAGGTGTCGGCCGCTGGTGAGGCGCAACTCGGTGCCACTCCCTTCAACGGTGAGGCGGGCGTAATGCCATCTGTCCTGCGACGTGCCATCGACGGCATAATCGTAAGTGGTTTCGCCAACGTAGGAACCGAAGATGCGTACCTTGGTGCCACCTTTGATGGTCAACTCATGGTCGGAATACAACGGGCGGCTCATGTTCAGTGTGCCGCCTCCAGTGATGGTGGAGTAGTCGTAAGTGTTCCCGTAAAGCCAGATTGCATTGGTGGCATTGGTGCCAACCACATTGATGTTGAGGCTCTCGTGGGTGGTAATTGTGCCACTGATGGTGGCGTTCTTGAGGGTGAGCGTGTGTGTGGAGTGGTTGTACGTCACTTGATCGCCCATCACACCGGTGAGCACCGTCAGGTCGTTGCAGTTGTTGGTGGTAACATTCTGGCCGTTGATGCTCAGGCTGTAGGGCACATTCTCGTCTTGCAGATAGATTTTCAAAATGTCGCTACTGCCCTTATGCCTCAGGATGGCCTCGCCACTGTAAAAGGTGGTTGAACTTTGCACCTTGTCGAAATCCGGGTTGGCGGGGTTGAATGTGTAGTTGGTGTAATAGACCGATTCACCGTTTTCAAGAACCTCGGAGGTGGATCCACAGGTAAAGCTATTCCCATTGATGGCTTTCAGGTAGTTGGACGCGGGCGTCGCGCCTGTGGTAGCTACAGTGAAGCGGTAGATGGTGCCCGGCGTGGCTTTCATCAGCAAGCCTTGCAATTCCTTCACGCTGCCAATGATCTGCTGCTTGTTGGCAATGACGTTGCTACCGCTGCTGGTGAAATCTGGCACATAGTAGAACTGCGCGCTACTGGGTAGCGACATGGGCTTGAAGCATGAGATGGCCGTCCACTCCTTCTGGGGAACGATGCACGGGTTCAACTTCTCAACCGACACGTTGGTCATGTTGCGATAGGCGGTGTACCAGGTGGCGTAGAAGCCGTGGATGGGAACGTAGCATTTGAAGTCGGAAGCATTGTTGCCATAGCATGCCGACGAGAGCGTGATTTCGTTGTTGGTGTTGTAGAGCAGCAGTTCGTGCAGACTCGTGCAGCCGTAGAAGGCGTTTTTGCCCAGCGAGTGAACGCCGTTGGCCATGTCGTTGGGCGAATAGAGTTGCACACTGTTGAGCGACGTACATCCCATGAAAGCCTCGTCGCCGATGGTGCCGCAGGTGATGCCCGCAAAGGTGAGCGCCGTGCAGTTCTTGAACGCATGATGCCCCACCTCTTCAAAGCCGGTATACGGTCCGAAGTCGCTACGACCTACGCTGGTGATCTTGGTGTTGCCCATGCAGGCGTAGGGTGCGATGCGGGTCATGGTCACGGTGTAACCGCTCGAACAACCGCCATAAAGCCTGGGAAATGCGTCGGTGGCATCGGAGATGAAGACGTAGGTCACATTCTCGGCCACCCCCACCAGGGTGGCCTTACCGCTGTAGTTATTCACCGTGCGGCCTGTGTGGATGACGTAGTAAAGGTTGCTGGCGGTGAAGTCGTAGGCCAGGGTTGGCGTGCGCGACACGTTGCCGTCGGTGTCGATGTTTTTCCAGATGGTAGAGGCACTGTAGGTGGTGCGGGCAGCCTCGGTGGCCACATGGACGTTGCACTTCTTCATGCCGCTGAAGGCCGAGCCCGCCACAAATGGTGGCGTTTCGGCAGCGATGGCAAACACGCTCATCGACGTGCAGTTGCCGAAGGCGTAGGTGTCGAGCGTGGCCATGGTGCTCGGCAGTTTCACGCTGTAGAGCGCCGTGCAGCCGTAGAAGGCTTCGGAATAAACGGCAGTAATGCCCCAGTCCACATACACCGACCTGAGGCTCGTGCAGTTCCTGAACGCGCCAGAGGCGATGCTGTTCACCCGGTATTCGGTGCCCTGAATGGTCACGCGGCCGGGGATGTTGGCCGTGGTGGGATTCTGAGCGAGGGCCGTCGACGTGAAACCGGTGCACTCCACCTCGCCGCCCGAAAGCAGATTGTACTTGAGCTGCCCCACATTGTAGTCGGCACTGGCCGTCAAGGCCACAAGCGCGCCGACGAGGAGTAGTAAAGTCTTTTTCATAATCGTATGCTTTTATATTGTTAATCTGTCTATTACTTCCGATAGGGAACCAGTTTGCCGTAAAGGGTGAACTGGCCGGGGCCAAACGTGGGCGTGACGATGGCCTGGGCCTGATTGGAATCCTGGTAAACGGTGACGAACACCTCAGCATCGACGTTGGAGCCGGAAATGTGGAAACTGTAGTACAGTTCGCCCTTGTCGCTTTGCTTGAATTTCGGCCCCATGGCCCGCCCGTCGAGAGTGACACCGCCCAAGCCGTTGAGGCCGGGATCCACCTGGTTGAACGCCACCTGCACCATGGCCTGGTCGCCCTGCTGGAAGACAAAGTTGGCATTCTCGTTGAGGTTGTGCACAGTGTAGGCGGTCGGCATTGTCACGCGGTCGGCCAGCAGCACCCACTGCCGGCGCTGCAACGCAAGCGCGGCGCGGTTGTGGGCCACCGAGTCGTTGAGGCTCTTCAGCCGTTGCTGTTGCGCCTTGCGCTCGGCCCTAACGTCGCCCTGCGATTGCTCTGTGGAGGCAACGTCACCATAAATATCATCAACCACCTGGCAATGAGCGCATAAGCAGACGAAAGCCATGACGAAAAACGAGACTATCCGCATCATAAGTCGATATTTTTTTCCAAAATTAGAAACAATTCTGCAATTCTGCAAAAAAATCGCCCTAAAAAGGTGTCGATGGAGCCTTTGCGGAGAAAAATGTCGAATCTCGCAGGGGGTGGAAATCCTACGTCTTTCGACGTAGATTTGCGGGCGGTGGCCACCGTCCCCACATACGTCGCCGCGCCAATGGCTGCCGCCCTTGGCGCTCGG